>NZ_JBFABE010000022.1:97446-110710 GCF_040640155.1 Streptosporangium sp. NPDC023615 | reverse complement strand
ATCGGCGGTGATCCACCGAGCGGGCACCCCGGCGGCCAGCGTGCGCTCCAGCATCATGCGAGCGATGGCCGGTTTGGTGGCGAAGGCGACCCTCACGGTCGCCTGGGGCACGGCTGAACCGGCCGGGGGCGGGGTGCGTAGCTGGAAGTGTCACAGACGCGCACCCCGTCATGAAGGAGACCCTGTTGGCCGGTTCCGTCGACCGCGGCCGGACGCACGCCGCGCACAGCCCGTCGCTCCCCTCGCCGGCGCGGGCCACGCCGGAGGGGGCCGGGCCGGTGGACTTCAGCGTCCCGTGCAACCCGTACTTCCCGACCCCCGATGTCTTCGGCATCCTGGAACGCGACCTCGCCGCGATCCTGACGTCCCACCCCGCCGACGCCGGGACGGTCACCGCCGAGCTCTGCGGGGTGCTGGGCCTGAACCCGCAGACCGTCGTCATGGGCAACGGGGCGACGGAGCTGATCACCTGGATCGACCACCTGCTGGTCGGGGAGAGCCTGGCGGTCCCGATCCCCACCTTCGGCCGCTGGACCGACCAGCCGCTGGAGACGGGCAAGCGGGTGGACATGTACCCGCTGCAGGAGAACCAGGGGTTCGCGCTGGACGTGGACGCGTTCGTCGCCTTCGTCCGGCACCGGGGCTCCCGGGTGGCGGTCGTCTGCAACCCCAACAACCCCGACGGCGGCTACCTGCGCCGCCACGAGGTCATCGCCCTGCTGGACCGGCTCGTCGACCTCGACCTGGTCGTGGTGGACGAGTCGTTCATCGACTTCGCCGACGCCGAACCGTACCCGAGCGTCGCGAACGAGGCCGCCATCCGGCCGAACGTGGTCGTGCTGAAGAGCCTGGGCAAGAACTTCGGGCTGCACGGCGTCCGCCTCGGCTACATGGTGGCCAATCCCGCGCTGGCCGCCCGGGTGCGCGGGGCACTGCCCCGGTGGAACCTGAACTCCTTCGCCGAGACCCTGGTCTTCATGATCCGCCGGTATCTTCCCGAGTACCTGGAGAGCCTGCGGCTGCTCGCCCTGGACCGCGAGTCGATGCACTACCAGCTCACCCGGGTCCCCGGGCTCGCGGTCTTCCCCTCCCAGGGCAACTTCCTGCTGGTACGGCTCCCCACCGGCTCCGGCGGCGCCGCCCTGCGCGACCGGCTGCTCGACGAGCACGGTCTCCTCGTCCGGGAGTGCGGCGACAAGCTCGGCATGACCGCCCAGTTCGTGCGCCTGGCGGTGCGGCCGGAGGGAGACGTGCGACGCCTGGTCAGCGGGCTGTACGCGGTGCTCTACGAGAGCGGCGACAGGACGCTGAGCCCCCTGCCCCCGCCGCGGCCGATCCCCACCCCGCTCTACGACCCGCTGCCGGGAACCGCCCCGACGCCGCTGTACGACCCGTCGCCCGCGCCGGCGGGCGTGCCCGTCCCCCTGTACGAGGGCGACCGCCGCTTCGACATGCTCTCGGCGAGCCTGCCGCCCTCCCCCTGAGCGGCGCGGCCGAAAGATTCCGGCAGGTGAAGGAGATCTTCTGTCCAAGCCCGGTGCGGGAACCGGGCGGCCGGCGCGGGAAAGGGGTCGGATCGTGCCGATCACGATCCGGCAAGGTACAGGAGGAACCCGTGCGACGCTTCTTCATCAGGACCGGCGGGCCGGCCGCCGTGGCGATGCTCGCCGCCATGATCGCCACACCCGCCCTCGCCGCTCCCGGGGCCCGCGCCTGCGCGGCGCCCCCGGCACCCCCGGCACCCCCGGCGCTTTCGGCGCTTTCGGCGGCCCCGGCGGACCCGGCCGGCTCCGCTCGGGCCGCCGTTCCCGCTCGGGCCGTTCCCGGTGGGGCCGGGGCCGCCCGGGCCGATTCGCCGTCGCGGGACACCGGGACCGAACCGGTCGACTTCCAGATGGAGACCGTCGGTTCTTCCGAGCGGTTCGTCATCCGGCTCACCGACGCCAAGAAGATCGAGCACGCCCGGAGGATCCTCAGCGGGAAGGAGACCGCGGAGGTCCACGTGATGGGCCGGATCGTCAAGCGGACGGCCCCCTACAACCCGGCCTACGGCTTCCACCTCGACCCGAACACGATCGACTTCTTCCAGATGGCGATCGAGGTCTGCGACGCGACGCTGAGCTACGTCGAGGACCACCTCGACGAGGCGTGCGGCGCCTTCCTGCCCGGCTGCTTCTACTGCCCCTGGACCTCCCGGCTGGTGGCCGAGGTCACCCCGTCCTGACGCCCGGCTCGCCCCGGTGGCCCGGCGCCGGCGACGCCGGGCCACCGGGAACGCCGGACGCCCTCAGCAGACGCTGAGCCTGCTGTTGACCAGGGTGTTGTTCCGTACCACGGTGTTGGCGCCGCACGGGTTCTCGACGATGGCCGAGTCGGTGACCCGCAGGTTCTGGATCGTGATGTTCGCGTTCACCGGGAACTCGGTCCGCGAGGCGAGCCGGATGTCGCCGGGACCGGTCACGCTCCCGCCGCTCTGCGCGATGGTGACGTTGTAGCAGTTCTCGACGAGGATGGGGTTGTTCCCGGTCTGGGCGATGTCCACCCGGTCGATGACGGCGCCGCCGCTCTCGGAGACGCAGAAGATCCCGCGCCCGCCGCCGCGCGCGATCACCTGGCCGACCCGGATGTTCGTCGGGTACGAGCTCCCCACCCGGCCGTTCCTGTTCGCCATCCGGAACGCCGCGTAGCCGGTGCCGGTCCCGGCGCCCTGGGCGTCGACCAGGTTCACCGTGGCGTTGATCGTGTCGTTCAGCAGCAGCCCGGACTCACCGGTGTTGCGGGCGGTCACCGTGCCCACGGTCAGGCCGTCCAGGCCGTAGGTCTCCACGCCGTGCGCGCTCGTCCCGGAGACGTACACGTTGTCGATCCGCACGTTGCGGGTCCGCACGCTGCGGTCGCCGTGGTTGTCGACGCGGATGCCGAGACCCCGCGAGACCCGGATGTCGATCTGCCCGAGCGTGATGTTCGTGCCGTTCCGGACGAAGATCCCGTACAGCGGTGTGCCGGTGATCCTGAGGTTCTGCACCTCGACGTCCCGCACGCCGCGCGCGTACACCACGGCCTGGTCGCCGCTGCCGGAGCCGGTCACGTTCACCGTGCCGCAGACGTCCAGCACGGTGTAGCTCGGCAGCGAGAGCCGGGAACCGGCGCTCATCGAACCCGAGCCGCGCACCACGACCCGCTGTTTGGAGGTCCGTCCCGAGGTCAGACTGCCCACGGCCGCCTGCATGGCCGAGAGCATGCTGGTGCCGGTGTAGACGGTCCGGGAGCCGTTGCGCGCGGTCCAGGTGCTCCCGCTCAGCACCGCCTCGGCGTTGTAGGAACCGTCACCGCAGGCCATCCGGGCGGTGCCCGCGGCGCCGGTCGCGCCCGCCGTCCGGGTTGTGCCCGTCGTGCCCGTCGTGCCCGTCGTGCTCGCCGTGTTCGCCGTCCGGGCGGTGTCCGCGACGCTCGCCGTGCCCGCCGCCGCGGCGGGGGTGGGGGCCAGCGCCGCCGCCACCAGGACCATGCCGGTGAGGGCGGCCGCGATCGGGCCGGATCGCCGGCCGCGGGCCGGTGCTCTGCCGTTGCTCTCCATGTTCGGCTCCTTCGCAGGGGGGAGCGGGCGCGTGCCGTGTCCCGGAGCACGGCGGGGCCGGACGCGTCGCGCGCATCGCCGCGCCCCGCCGCGCCCCGCCGCACTCCTCCCGCCGGCCCGGTCGTGGGCGGACGGCGGGCGACCGGCCTCACGCGCCTGCCGGTGTGGCGAGGAGTCTCACAGCGCGGGAACGGCCCGTCAACAAAGCCGTCTGACACGATTGAATCGTTTTTGTCATCGCGGGGCGGATCATCCGCCCCGAACTGCCCCGATGAGCTCACCGGCCGTTTCCGGGCCGGTGAAAATTTCATCCGCCCACGTCCCCGGGGGGCGTCCTGCCGGGTCGCCGTCAGGGCCCGTGGTCAGGGACGGCCGGACCGGGCCGCCGACCGTCGGACCGCCGGGCCGGGCCACCGGCCGTCGGGTCGCCGGGCCGGACCACCGGCCCGATCGCCGGGTCGGACCGCTTCCCGATGTCCGGGTAGATCGTCCTTGGAAGTGATAGACGACTTTCGTTTCGGTGGTAGCGTCGGACATGTCCAACCGTTCCGGTACGAGGGAGGACCGAGCGATGACCGAAACACCGGTGATGCCCCTGCACATGCGGCGGGAGCGGTTCGATCCGGTCGAGGAGCTCACCCGGGCCCGGGACGGCGAGGGGGTCACCCGCTTCACGACGATCTTCGGGACCCCCGCCTACCTGGTGAGCCGGTACGAGGACGTCCGCGAGGTGCTCTCGGACGCGACCCGCTTCAGCAACGCCGGCCCGCAACCGCTGCTGCGGCCCGGCAACCTGAGCGACGAGGAGCTCGCCCGCCTGCAGGCGGGGCAGATGCTCGCCCACGACCCGCCCGAGCACACCCGGCTGCGCCGGATGCTCACGCCCGAGTTCACCGTGCGCCGCATGCGCAGGCTGGAACCGCGGATCGTCGAGATCGTCGACGCGGCCCTGGACGACCTCGAACGGGCCGGGAAACCGGCCGACCTGGTCTCGCTCTTCGCGCTGCCGGTGCCCTCGCTGGTGATCTGCGAGCTGCTGGGCGTCCCGTACTCCGACCGTGAGGAGTTCCAGCGGCGTACCGGACGGCTGCTCGACGTGTCGCTGCCCCTCGAGCAGCGCACGGCCGCGCAGCTCGAGAACCGCGCGTACATGAGCGTCCTGGTCGAGCGTGCCCGGGTGGAGCCGGGCGACGACATGCTGGGCATGCTGGTACGGGAGCACGGTGACGACCTGACCGACGACGAGCTCACGGGCGTCGCCGCGCTGCTGCTCCTCGCCGGGCACGAGACGACCGCGAACATGCTCGGCCTGGGCACCCTGGCCCTGCTGCGCCACCCCGAACAGCTCGCCCTGGTCCGCGACGACCCGGCGCAGGTCGAACCCGCCGTGGAGGAGCTGCTGCGGTGGCTGTCCATCGTGCACTCGGGCGTGCCGCGCACCACCACGACCGAGGTGGAGATCGCCGGGCACACCATACCCGAGGGCTCCCAGCTGTTCCTGGCGCTCCCGGCGGCCAACCGCGACCCGGTGCTCGTCGACGACCCGGAGCGGTTCGACGTCAGGCGGGGAGCCCCCGGCCACGTCGCGTTCGGGCACGGCGTGCACCACTGCCTCGGCGCGCCCCTGGCCCGGATGGAGATGCGGATCGCCTTCCCCGCGCTGCTGCGCCGCTTCCCCGGCCTGGCCCTCGCCGTGCCGTACGAGGAGATCGAGTTCAGGGCCTTCAACGTCGTGTACGGGGTGCGCGCGCTCCCCGTCACCTGGTGAGGCGGGAGGGGATCGGGATGAGAGCCGACGCCGAGCGGGACATCTGCATCGGGGCGGGGATGTGCGTGCTGACCGCCCCCGCGGTCTTCGACCAGGACGACGACGGCATCGTCGTCGTCCTGACCGAGGAGATCCCTCCCGGGAGCGAGGAGGCCGTGCGCCGGGCGGCCACGCTCTGCCCGTCCGGGGCGATACGACCACCGCGGGACGACACCGGGCGGTGAGCCGGACATGGCCACCGGCGCGGGACGATGACGGGGACGCGGGGGCCGGGGGAGCCACCGGGAGCGCGGGAGCCCCGGGAGCCGCGAGAACCGTGGGGGCCTCGGGGCCGGGGCCTGCGGGTCGACGCCGCGCGTAACCACGAGCGGATCGTCGTCGCGGCCGGGCGCGCCTTCGAGGAGTCCGGGCCGGAGGTGACGCTGGCGGAGGTCGCGCGCCGCGCCGGGGTCGGCGTCGCCACGGTCTACCGGCGCTTCCGCTCGCGCGACCAGCTCGTGCGCGCCGTCTTCGCCCACCTGCTCACCACCGAGATCGAGCCGGCCGTCGCGGTGGAGACCGACGACCCCTGGCGGGACCTCGTCGGTTCCCTGGAGGCCACCGTCGGCGTCCTCACCGGACGGCGGGTCATCCTCGCGCTCGCCCGCGAGACGGACGTGGTCGACGTCGAGAGCGTGCACCGCTACGTCCGCTCGATGGACCGGCTGCTGGGCCGCGCCGCCGCCGCCGGTCTCGTACGGCCGGAGCTCCAGGGCCGGGACCTGGCCGCCGTCGTCGTGATGGCCCTGGCCACCGCCCACCCCGGCGACCCGGGGGGCGCCGGGCCCAGACGGTACCTCGCGCTGCTCGTCGACGGGTTGCGCCCGGCCCCGTCCCCCCTGCCGCCCGCCCCGGCCCTCTCGTCCCCCGCCCCGGTCCTCTCGTCCCCCGCCCCGGCGTCCCCGCCGCCCGCTCCGCGCCACCGGCCGGGGACGGACGCGCGGTGACCGGGGCGCACCGGCCAGGGCGACGGGCCGCTCCTATCCGCCGCACCGCGCCGGCCGGGGGCGGACGCGCGGTGAGCGGGCTGCACCCGCCCGCCAGGGTCGAGGAGTACAGGGCCAGGGGCTGGTGGACGGACGAGACCATGGACGGGCTCTTCGCGAGCCGCGTGTCCGCCGCGCCCGGCCGTCTCGCCGTGGTGGACCCGCCCGACAAGGCGGACCTGGTGGACGCGGCGCCACGCCGCCTGACCTGGCGTGACCTCGACGAGGAGGTCACGCGGCTGGCGGCCGTGCTGTTCCGGTACGGCCTGGACGCGGGTGACGTGCTGGCGGTGCAGTTGCCCAACACGGTCGAGCTCGTCGTCGCCTACCTGGCGTGCTGGCGGCTGCGCCTGGTGGTCTGCCCGCTGCCGGTGCAGTATCGCGAGCACGAGCTGGCAGGCCTCGGCCGACGCGCCGGTGTCACCGCGGTGCTCACCGTCTGGCGCTTCAAGGACCGGCACCCCGCCCTGGAGGTCCGCGCGGCCCTGCCCGGCCTGCCGGTCCTGCTGATCCACGGTCTGGCTCACGGTCCGGTCCCCGGTCCGGTCCCCGGCCCGGTTAGCGCCCCGGTCCACGGCGCCCGCCGGCCGGGCCTCCCCGGTGGAGCCGTCGACCTGGACGCCGCACTGGGCGCGGTCACGGAGGAGGAGGCCCGTACCGTCCGCGCGTACGCCGGGGTCCACCCCGCCGACCCCGGCGAGTGCGTGACGATCTGCTGGACCTCCGGCACGGAGAGCGCCCCCAAGGGGGTGCTCCGCACCCACTACGACTGGCTGGCCGTGAGCCGGGCCACGACCGACGCGCCCCGGCTGACCGGCGACGACGTACTGCTGAACCCCTTTCCCATGGTCAACATGGCCGGGATCGGCGGCACGTTCCTGCCCTGGCTGCGCGTCGGCGGTCTCCTGGTCCAGCACCATCCCTTCGATCTCGTGACGTTCCTGCGGCAGATCACCGAGGAGCGCGTCACCTACGCCCTCGTCCCGCCCGCCCTGCTGACCCTGCTGCTGGAACGCGCCGACCTGCTCGCCACGACGGACCTGTCCTCGCTGAGGCTCATCGGGTCCGGCTCGGCGCCGCTGGCCCCGGCCATGGTCAGGGGCTGGCAGGACGACCACGGAATCGGGATCGTCAACTTCTTCGGCTCCAACGAGGGCATCGCCCTGCTCACGGCTCCGGGCGACGTGCCCGACCCCGAGCAGCGGGCCAGGTACTTCCCCCGCTATGGCGCGCCGGGCGCTCCCTGGAGTTCCCCCCTCTCCCGGCAGGTCTCGCTGCGGCTGGTCGATCCCCGCACCGGTGAGGAGGTCACCGAACCCGGCCGTCCCGGGGAACTGCGGGTCAAGGGACCGACGGTCTTCCCCGGCTACCTGGACGGCGAACGAAGGCCCGGCCCCCTCGACGAGCGCGGCTACCTGAGAACCGGCGACGTCTTCGAGATCGCGGGGGAGCGCGGGGAGTTCCTGCGCCATGTCGGCCGGAGCGGGGATCTGATCACCAGGGGCGGCGTGAACATCTCCCCGGCCGAGCTGGAGGGGCTGATCGCCACGCATCCCGCGGTCCGCGACGTGGCGGTCGTCGGTTACCCGGACGAGGTGCTCGGGGAGCGGGTGTGCGCGGTGGTCGTGCCGCGCGAGGGAGGCGCCCCGACCCTGGAGGAGCTGATCGCTCACCTGCGCGCCGGCCGCATCGCCTCGTACAAGCTGCCCGAGCGGCTGGAACTGCGGGGCGCGCTGCCGCGCGGCCCTCTCGGCAAGGTCCTCAGGCGCCGTCTCAGGGACGACCTCGCGGGCTGAACGGCCCGCCGCGGAAACGGGACGGGCAGCACGCCGGGTCACCGCGTCCACGTTGGGCGGCACGCGCCGGGCGGTACGCGCCGGACGCGAAAAGGACCGTTCCTCTCCCGCCGGACGAATCGTAATGCGCGATCACCCGTTTACGGCCGGTCATATTCGCGAATTTCCGTAACGGCAGGAAGGAATTCCCCAGAGCCGTCTGGTTAGAGGCCTTCACTGAGAATCGATGCGGACGGACCGACCCCTGACCCATAATCACCACCAGGAACACACGAAAGTGAAAAAGGGAGTGCTTCGGTGCACGGCAGAACCTCTCCGCTGTTCGTCGGCAGAGCACGGGAGCTGGAGTTCCTCGGAGAGGCGTGGGCGGCGGCGAGGCGCCGTGACGCGCGGATCGTGGGCGTCCGCGGCATGCCGGGGATCGGCAAGACCGAGCTGGTCGAGCGTTTCCTGCACACGGTCCCCGGCGTGCCGGCCGTCCGCGCCTTCGGGGACGAGGACGCGCTCACCCATCCGTGGGGCGTCCTGAACCAGATCGCCGAGCAACTGCCGGCACCGGCGCTCGCCCGGACGCTGGCGGGCCAGGCCGAGGCCGCCTTCGTCGGCCAGGCGCTCGCGGCGGAGCTCGGCGCGGCGGGCGAGCTGATCGTGGTCGTCGACGACGCGCACTGCGGCGACCGGCAGTCGATGACCGCGCTCCGCCTGGCGGCCAGGCGCCTGCGCAACGCCCAGGTGCTGCTGCTGATCGTCCACCAGGCCGCCGCCCGGCCGGTGGGAGCCGAGCCGGGCACGCCTCCCATGGAGCTGCACGAGGGCTGGACGCGTCTCTTCGGCTCGGCCCAGGGCCGCCTGATCCAGGTCGACGGGCTCACCCCCGACGACCTGGTGCGTCTCGCCGTCGCCACCGGTCACGACGGCCTGACCCCGTCGGGGGCCAGGAGGCTGCACGAGCACACCGACGGCAACGTCCTGCACGCGATCCTCCTGCTCGACCAGGTGGAGATGCACTCGATCAACTTCGGCAACGGCCCGCTGCCCGCCCCCCGCGGCATGACCCAGGCGGTCGTGACACGGCTCGCGTCGTGCCGGCGCCGTACCCGCGAGGTCGTCTGCGCGGCGGCGGTGCTCGGCCGCCGGTTCGGCCTGGCCGACCTGCGCGCGCTCTGCGACGTCGCCGACGTCACCGAGCCCGTCGCCGAGGCCGTGGACGCGGGCCTGATCAAGGAGATCCCGGGGACGGCCGGGCAGGAGTTCGCGTTCACCACCCTGCTCGTCTGGGACCGCATCTACTACGACTCCGGCGTCGAGCGGCGCCGCGCCCTGCACCGCGACGCCGCCCGCCTCGGCGGCCCCGGCGCCCTCTGGCACGGGATCGCCGCGTCCGGCGGCGGCACGGACGGCGAGCTCGCCGCGCTGGCCGAACACGAGGCGCGGACGCAGCTCTCGCGGGGCAGGCTCCCCCTGGCGGCGGTGTACGCCCGCCACGCCGCCGAGCTCACCCCGCCGGGCCCGGACCGGGTGGCGCGCCTGCTGACGGCCGCCGAGACGCTCCTGGTCTCGGGGGACGCCACCGTCGCCCGCCGCTACGAGAGCGAGATCCTCGCCGCCCCGCGGGGGCCCTGGCGCGACTACGTCGCCGGTTACCAGGCCCTGATCGCGGGACGTGTCGCCGAGGCCAGGCGACTGTTCGTCCAGGCACTGGAGGCGTCAGGGAAGGGCGGCGTGGAGAGTCCGCGCGCCCCCGCCGACCTGCGGGCGCGCATCGCGGCCCAGCTCGCGATCATCGGCGTGGTCGAGGTCTCCTACCCGGAGATGGTCGAGTACGGCACCGCGGCCGTCGCGGCCGGCAGCCGCGAACCCTGGGTGGGGGCGTTCGCCTGGTTCGCCCGGTCGCTGGGCTGGGCCCTGGCCGGCCGCGCCGAGGAGGCCCTCGCCTCGCTGGCCGACGCCGACCTGCCCGGCTCGGCCGCGGGACTGGACGGCCTGGTGGCCCGCGGCATGATCCGCCTGTGGACCGACGACCTCGAGGGCGCCTCCGCCGACCTGCGGGGGAGCGTCTCGCGGGCCACCCGCGGCGAGGCGCTGCGGGTCGGCCAGGCGCTCGGCTTCCTGGGCGAGGTCGAGTACCGGCGCGGGAGGCTGGACGACGCCGTCCGCTTCACCCGGCTCGCCGTGGGCGACGCCGAGGAGAACGAACGGGTCTGGGACTACGCCGTCCTGCACTCCCTGGCCTGCTATCCGCGCGCGGCCCGGGGGGAGTGGGAGACGGCCCGCGAGCACGCCCGCCAGGCCGCCGAGTGGGCGCCGATCGTGGAGAGCAGGGCCGGCATCCTCTACGCGGCCGGCGCACGGGCGATGATCGCCCAGGCGCGGGACGACGCCCGGCGGCTGCTCACCGCGGCCGAGACCATCGAGTCGCACTACGACTCGCTGGAGCCCGGCACCCACCTGTTCGGGCCGGTGCGCGCCGACGCGCTCTCCCGGCTCGGCCGGGCCGGCGAGGCGGAGGAGTCGCTGGCCGCCTTCACCGGCCGGGTCGCGCCGAGCGGGCGCCGTTCCGCGCTGATGTCCGTCGCCAGGGTGCGGGCACAGATCGCCGCCGCCCTCCGTGACCACGCGCGCGCCGTGGGGGACTGCGAGGAGGCCCGCGACCTGGCCCGGCAGGTGGGGCTGCCGATCGAGGCGGGCAGGATCGACCTGGTGGCCACGCGCTCCCTGCACGCCCGGCGCCGGTACGCCGAGGCGGAACGGCTGCTGCGGCGGGCGCTGGTGGCCTTCAACCGCACCGGCGCCGCGGCCTACGCCGAACTCGCCCTGAGGACGGCCGCCGAGCTCAAGCTCTCGGTGGACGGTCCCAACGCCGCCTTCGGCACGCTCACCGGGGCCGAGCGCGAGGTCGTGGCGATGGTCTGCGAGGGCCTGACCAGCCGCCGGATCGCGGAGCGGCGCTCGGTGTCCATCAGCACCGTGGAGACCCAGCTCAACCGCGTCTACGCGAAGCTGAACGTCACCAACCGGATCGAGCTGCGCGCCGTGCTGTCGGAGCCCGGCGACTGAACCGGACCGGCCGCGAACGGTGCCCGGCCCGGGACGCGGGCGGTCACCGAAGACGTCCGGTCATGGACGACGTCGGGTCCTGAGGGGGCGTCCGGCCGCGAACGGCGTGAGGGCCGGGACGGCGTCACGGCAGGGGCGGCGTCGGGGTTCCGCCGGTGATCCGTAGGGGTTCTCCCCGGACGCGTCCGGGACGCGCGGCCGCTACCGTGGGCGCCTGCCAGAGCGCCGGGAGACGGACGCCCCGACAGGAGGCCGGAATGCGCTTGACCGTGGACGTCCGCAGGACCGCAAGCGGCCACATCGCCGGGACGGTGGAGCCCGAGGCCGGACCACCCGTGCCCTTCCACGGTGTCATCGAGCTGGTCACCCTTCTGGAGACCCACCTGGAGGGGTGAGCGCCCACGGACCGCCGCCGGGTCCGTGCCGCCGGGCCCGCGCCATGGGCCCGCGCCGCCACCGGGAGACGGCCCGGCCGCGCGGTCACCGGCGCCGGGCGCCGCCGTTCACGGAACGCCACGACGAGGGGGAGAGCATCGGATGGGCATCATGTCCCGCCCCGGGAGGACGGCCCGGTGAACGCCACCCTGACGATCTTCGTACCGCCGACCGAGGGCGGCCACGACCTGCTGGACAACTGGGTGCGGCCGATCTGCGCCAGGCTGGGCGTCCGCCTGCTGGCCGCGCTCCCCGGTGCCGGCCCGGGGGCCGTCCTCGCGGCGCGCAGGGCCTCGGCGTTCGTGGTGTGGGACTGCTCGGTGGAGGGTCCCGAGGACGTCTACGCGGCCTTCGACGCGCACGCCAGGCTCGACCCCGCCACCGTCGTACTGAGCCGCACCCCGCTGCCCCGCAACGTGCTGACCCGCGCGGGCCACGCCCCGGTCCACGGGGAGACGATGGAGAACGCGGAGCTGGGGGAGTGGCTGGAGCGGCGGCTGCGCCGCGCGCTGGGCATGCCCCCCGCCCCGGGCCCCTCCGGGCGGGCCGGGCACTACTGGATGTTCGACCACCCGGCGGACTACTTCCTCAGCTTCCACGCCGCCGGACGGCGGGAGACGGAGGAGTGGCGGGCCGCGTTCGAGAGGACCCACTCGGTCACCGTGCGGATGGTGCCGCCCCGCGAGTACTCCTACCCGGGCGAGGTGGTCACCCGCCAGCAGACGTGGGAGGGCGTGGCGCGGCTGATGTACGAGATCAGCGCGACCGGCCGGGTCATCGTCCGTCCCGGGCCGGACTACTTCGCGTCCTTCTGGTCGGTGAGCGAGCTGCTCGCCACGCTGTGGCTGCTGCCGCGCGGCTCCACACCGCCCATGATCACCTCGGCGCACGTCGCGTCCGGCTCCGGGCCGATGCGGCGGTTCGAGAACCTGACCGCCCCTTCCGTCCTGGGCGTCCCCCACCTGAGCGACGCCCAGGCCGACCGGTTCGCCCGGCTCGTCAACGGCTCCGGCCCGATCACCGCCGTGCCGCGGGTCGGGCGTCTCGCGAACGGGGCGGGCACGGGCGTCACCGGCACGGTCAAACACCTCGGACATCACGACCCGGAGCTGGACGACCCGCGCTTCTGGGACGAGCCACGGGTGCCCTGCCCGGTCTGCGCGCCCACCGCCGGGGACGCGGCCACGGTGGACTGGGGACGGCACATGGACCTGGTGTGGCGCCGGGGCGGGGTGGACCACTACGGCCACTTCGCCGTCGACCGCCGGGAGCTCGGAGCGGAGGGCGTCCGCTGCCCCGGGTGCCGCACCCACCTGAGACTCGTCAACGACCTCGGGGTCCGCACGCTCTGGACGCCGCTCTCCGAGGACGAACCCGACCGGGACAGGCCGCTCATCCGGCGCGACCCCATCTGGCAGGTGCTGCCGGACCCGGACCACAGGCGGGCCGCCGAGTCGCTCCCCGGCACGAGGACCGTCGATCTCCTCGGCGATCGCCGCGGCGGGGGGCGGGCGGCCGGGGCGAGGTGGATCCCGGCGCGCAGTCCCTCCTGACGGCGGGTCGCCGGGCGGGGACCACCGGACCCGTCGTCCGTCATCGTCCGTCG
>NZ_JBFABE010000022.1:38580-97350 GCF_040640155.1 Streptosporangium sp. NPDC023615 | reverse complement strand
GTAGTCGTCCGTCGTCCGTCGTCCGTCGTCCGTCGTCCGTCGTCCGTCGTCCGTCGTCCGTCGTCGTCCGTCGTCGTCCGTCGTCCGTCGTCGTCCGTCGTCCGTCGCCGTCCGTCACGGTCCCCGACCGGGATCGTCCCTGTGGTGGAGGCCCCGCACGTCCGTCAGGTGACGCAGCCCTCGACGCCCCGGAGCGCGCCCCGGTTGAAGGCGCTCAGGCGCTGCGCGGCGGTGCCGTGGTCGCTCACGTCCGTCCAGGGGGTGTCGTCGGCGTGCTGCCGCAGGGCGGCCGCGAGCTCCGCGGTGTCACCGTCCTCGAAGTGGAGCATGCCGTCCTCACCGGCACCCCACAGCGTCGCGCCGGCCAGGCAGTCGGCCTGCAGCTCGATCTGCCGCGACACCATCCCCTCCGGGATGCGGGCCTGGACGGCGTGGCCCCACTCGTGCGCGACGATCAGGTAGATCCAGGCGTCCCCCTGGCGGTATCCCATCCGCATGAGATCCACGTCCCAGGCCACGAAGTCGTAGGGCGGCCAGCAGTACAGGGCGTTGTCGTCGGGGAGCGGGTATCCGTGGCACGTCGGAGGCCGTTCCCGTCCGCCGCCGTAGCCCTCGCCGCCGTACCCCGCGTCGCCCTGGTCCTCGGTGCCGTACATCCCGTCGTAGCCCTCGCCGTAACCGCCGTACGTCCCGCCGTAGGCGCCGTCATAGGTGCCGAGAACGCGCGGGGAGGAATATTCTCCCGGAAAGAACTCCGACCAGTGCCTCGCCCAGAAACGGTCAACGACATATTGGGCACTGCGGATGTCCTCATACATGTCGTCGAGCTCGTCGAGATGCTTCGCCGCGGGAAAGGACGCCGGTGCCTTTTCGTTCTCCCCGGCCGCCGCGGCGTCCGCGGGAATCAGCACCAGCAGGCTCAGGAACAACGCGACGCACGCCAGACGGGCGACTCCCCGCTGTGAAGCGACCATGCTCTCCCCCTGTCACCGGCGACCACCAGGAGAACGCGCGGTGCCTCGATCGGTGCGGAGCCTCAAAGGCATGGTCATCGTATGACAAAGAAGTGTGAACGTGAATGGCGTCCATGGGACGGCATTCTTCCCGGCATTGCCGATCCGTATACGCGGGGGAATTACCGGTGCCGGGTCCGGGTCCGGGTCCGGGAACGGAGGCGGCTGTCGTTTTCCTCACTCGGTGCCGGGGTGCCGGGGGAGCAGGGGACCGGGAGGGCGCGTCCTCGGTCCGCGCCGGCCGCTCGCGGTCAGCGGCCGGCGCGGCCGGGCTTCCTGGCCGCGAGCCGTTCGATGACGCCGAGCGCGAAGCGCTCGTGACGCTCGACGGTGAAACCCATGGCGCGTACCCGCCGCACCGGCCGGCGGCGGTAGTGCTCCCCGGCCGTCGGCACGGTGACCGCCTCCACCAGTGCCTGCAGCACCCGGACCGGCCAGGCCGACGACGCCACGTGGTCGGCCAGGAGCAGCGTCCCGCCCGGCCGCAGGACCCGCGCCATCTCCGAGAGCGCCGCCCCCTCGTCGGGGATCCCGCACATCGCGAACGTGCACACGACCGTGTCGAAGCACTCGTCGTCGAAGCTCAGCGCCCGCGCGTCGCCCTGCCGCAGATCGACCGCACGGCCGAGGTCGTCGGCCCGGCGCCGGGCCACCTCCAGCATCCGGACGCTCCACTCCACGCCGGTGAGCCGCACGTCGCCGGGGTAGTGCGCGAGGTTCGCGCCGGTGCCGAAGGCCACCTCCAGCGTGTCGCCGACCGCCTGCCCGCACAACCAGGGCCGGGTGTCGGCGAAGAAGCGGTGCTCGACGAACGCCGACCGCCGGTCGTAGGAGTCGGCCTGCCGGTCCCAGTAGCGGCGCAGCCGCGTGTCGCGGGGGGAGATGTCTGACACCGGGTCACCCTAACTCTCCCCGGGGAGGCGTGGATCGGTACGCCGCATCGGATCCGGGGCCCGCCGGTCAGCCGGGCGGGCGCGCCGGGGCGGTGGAGCTCTCGCGGACGACGAGGTCGGTGGAGAGCTCGACCCGGCGGGGCTCGGGGGTCTCGCCGCGGGAGATGCCCAGGGCCATGCGGGTGGCGAGGGAGGCCATCTCCTCCAGCGGCTGGCGCACCGTGGTCAGCGGCGGCCAGGCCGACCGGGACAGGGGCAGGTCGTCGAAGCCGACGACGCTCAGGTCGTCGGGGACCCGCAGCCCGCGCTGCCTGGCCGCCTCGAACACCCCGAACGCCTGCAGGTCGCTCCCGGCGAAGATGGCGGTGGGGCGGTCGGCCAGCGAGAGCAGGGCGTGGCCGTGGTCGTGACCGGAGCCGACGAGGAAGTCGCCGTGCAGGATCAGCGCGGGGTCGACCTCGACCCCGGCGGTCTCCAGCGCGGCCCGGTAGCCGTCGATGCGGGCGCGGCTGCACAGGACGTCGGACGGGCCGCCGATCATGCCGATCCGCCGGTGGCCCAGCTCCAGGAGGTGCCGGGTGGCCGCCAGGCCGCCGTGCCAGTTGGTCGCGCCCACCGACGCCACGCCCGCGGCGGGCTCCCCCTCGGGATCGACGACGACGAACGGGATGGAACGGGCGTTGAGCTGGCCGTACTGCTGGGCCGAGAGCCGGGAGCCGACGATGATGACGCCGTCCGTGCGGCGGGCGGCCAGCCGGTCGAGCCAGTCGCGGCCCGGCCCGGCGTGGGTGTGCAGGACGGAGATCACGACACTGGCCTCGGCCTCGGCGGCCGCGCTCTCGGCCCCGCGGATGAGCTCCATCGCCCAGGGGCTCTCCAGCTCGGCGAAGATCAGGTCGATCAGGCCGGACGGGCCGTCGGCACCCCCGGTCCGCCGGATGTAACCGTGCTCGTGCAGGAGCCGCTCGATCCGCCGGCGGGTCTCGGGCGCGACCTCGGGCCTGCCGTTGATCACCTTGGAGACGGTCGGGGCCGACACGCCCGCCTCCTCGGCGATACGGGCAATGGTCACACGGGGCTTTCCTGCCATGTCCGGCAGCATATCCGAAATCTTTCGGAGTGTCGTTCGAGCGGCGGCGGGCGCCTTTTGCATACGTCCGGCGCCTTCGCGGATCCTCTTCGGCCGGTCCCGCCGATTCCCGCGCGGAGAAAACTTTCGCTCTTGCCGGAAACGTTCACGGGCGACGTGCCGTTCAGGTGGCGTGGCGGACGCGGACGTTGCCGTCGGTGGAACGGGCGACGAGGGACCGCGCCGCGTCCCGGCTCCTCGGGACCCGCGCCGTCGCCTGCCCGCTCCCGCTGGAGACGCTGACCCGGTAGGTGTCGGCGGTCTTGGGCAGCACCACGTTCACGGTGCCGCTCCTGGAGACCGCCTCGACCTCGGTGGGGGGCGCGGCGAAGCCCAGGTTGACCTTCCCGTCGGTGGAACGCGCGGTGACCTTCGGCGAGCGGATCGCCTCCATGTCGACGCGCCCCGCGGTCGTGACGACGTCCAGCGGGCCGGACAGGGCGCGGGTGTGCACGTCCCCGTCCCCGGCCCTGATCTTCAGGGGCTGGTCGAGGCGGACCGCGCTGACGTTCTGGTCGCTGCCGACCTCGATCGTCACACCCGGCGGGACCATGATCGTGTGATGGGACTCGCAGTTGTCGAGCACGATGCCGGAGCAGGTGACGCTCACCTTCAGCCTCCCGTCCCTCATCGACCAGGAGGCGTTCCCCTCCTTGGCCGGCGTCCCCTTCAGGGTCCGCTTCACCTGGACCGTCCCCGCGGTGCCGGGTTCCAGGCGCACGCGCGTCCCGGCGGCCTCGATGACGAGTCCGGGAGCGGAGTGCGGGAAGAGCCGTTCCTCGTTCCGGACGCCGGAGGAGGTGTGGAGAGCGCAACCGGTGGCCGTCACGGTGAGCAGGCCGGCGGCGAGCAGGAAAGGGGTTCTACGCGTCATGTGTCGAGGATCGCCGGACGGGCCGGGCAGCCGTATCCGCCGTTCGGCCGATCATGGACCGGATCGGGGCCCACGCCTCGGCCTTTCGGCCGGTTTTCCCGCCCCCGCCAAGCGGCCGTCCCCTCACGCGCCGCCCCCTCACGCGCCGCCCCCTCACGCGCCGGCCCGTCAGGCGGCCGGTTCGTCACCGGAGCCCGGACGGCGGCCGGACGGGCGCCCGTCCGGGCGGCCGGGCGGCCGGCCGGACCGGAGCGCACGCAGCGACGTCATGAGCGTCCTGGCGACCGCGACGGCCGCCGCGCCCACCGCCCCGACCAGGGGTTCCCTCTCCTCCTCGGCGGTGGGGCCGGGATCGGGCTCGACGGGGTCGGACCGGCCTGCGCGGACCGCCTCCAGTTGCGCCGCGAACGCCAGCCCGAGGAAGAGGGCCATCGAGCTGAGGAAGGACCACAGCAGCAGCGCCATCACGGCGGTGAGCGGGCCGTAGGTCGCGCCGAAGGTGCCGCTGCTCTCGGTGTAGAGGGCCAGCAGCAGGGTGAAGACCGTCCACAGCGCGAGCGAGACCAGGGCTCCGAACGCGAGCCAGGTGTGGCCCGGCTGCCTGCGGCGCGGCGCGGCGCGGAACAGCACCGAGCTGGACATCAGCGCGAGCAGGAACCCCAGCGGCCAGCGCACCATGTTGAACGCGTCGGTGGCCCCCTCGCCCCAGTCGTAGACCTGGGCCAGCGCCCTGCTGATGGCGCCGCCGCCGACCATCACCACGAAACCGACGGTCATGAACGAGCCCGCCGTCAGCGCCATCAACAGGGCCCTGGCGTACTTGCGCAGGAAGGGGCGGTCCCTCTCGACGCCGTAGATGCGGTTGGCCCCCCGCTCCACCTGGGCCATGGAGCTGGTCAGCGAGACCAGGGCGGTGCCGAGACCGAGCCAGAGCGCGAGGGCGCCCCCGGTACGGCCCGCCTGCCGGTGGCTGTCGGAGAGCACGTCCTGGACGGCCTCCACCCCGGCGCCCGGGGCGATCCTGCTCAGGATCAGCTCCAGCACCTTGCCCATCTCCTCCTGGTTGATCACCGAGCTCAGCCCGACCAGCGCGATGGCGCCGGGAATGATCGACAGGCAGATCTGGAAGGCGAGCGCCCTGGAGTTGGTCAGACCGTCGCCGTACCTGAACCTCGCGAAGGAGTCGCGGACCAGGTGCCAGCGGCCGTACATGCGCAGGGCGGTCCAGGCGTGGTCGGCGGAGAGTTCCTCGCCGTTCATGGTCCGCGTCTGCGGGACCTTCGTCGCTGTTCCCATCGTGAAGGGCCCGTTACCCGGAATGTGATGTCATGAACGGGCCCGCCTCTTCGTGTGGCCAAGAACACTTGATAAAACCCTGATTCTGGGTAAGGCAGACCCATGGCTGAATTTCTCACAGATATCAAGGAGATCCGGGCGCGTGCGCGCCAGGAGATCGACAAGGGTCCTATCACCTCCGCCTACGGCGCCGACGTGCAGCGGGTCATCCAGGTCTGCAACGAGGCGCTGGCGACCGAACTGGTCTGCGTCCTGCGCTACAAGCGGCACTACTACACCGCCTCGGGCCTGCACGCCGGGCTCGTCGCGGCGGAGTTCCTGGAGCACGCGGCCGAGGAGCAGGAGCACGCCGACCGGCTCGCGCAGCGCATCGTCCAGCTGGGCGGGGAGCCGGACTTCAACCCCGACACGCTGACCACGCGCTCGCACGCCGAGTACGACGACAGCCTCGACCTGATCGAGATGGTCAAGGAGGACCTGGTCGCCGAGCGGATCGCGATCGCCTCCTACACCGAGATCGTCAACTGGCTCGGCAACGACGACGTGACCACCAGGCGCGTCTTCGAGGACCTGCTGGCGCAGGAGGAGGAGCACGCCGACGACCTGAAGAGCCTGCTGGAGCGCCTTCCCGGCGCCCTGACCCCCGAGGCCTGAGGTCACGGTCTCCGCGGGCCGGGCCGCGTCGCCGCCGTACGACCGGCAGCGTCACGTGACCCGGCCGTACGGCGGCCCCGGATCGGTCAGCCGGTCGCGCAGGTGACCTGGGACACCGGTGCGGGCGTGCCCGAGGCGATGAAACCGAAGGTCGCGGTGGCGCCCGCGGCCAGGGAACCGTTCCAGGAGACGTTCCGCGCCGAGACCGTGTCCCCCGACCGGGTCACCGTGGCGTTCCACGCCTGGCTGATCTGCCGTCCGGGGAACGCCCAGCTCGCCGTCCAGCCGCTGATCGGCGCCGATCCGCCGTTGGTGACGGTCACCTCCCCCTGGAAGCCGCCCGACCACTGGCCGATCGTCCGGTAGGCGGCCGCGCACCCGCCGGGCGGGGGCGGCGTCGTGGTCGGCGTCACCGTGGGCGTCACCGTCGGTGTCACCGTGGGCGTGGGCGTGGGGACGGAGCCGAGCAGCGCGGTCAGGGCCGGGAACCAGCGGTCGGCCATCTTCCGGTCACCGGCCGCGTTGGGGTGCACCCCGTCGTAGGTGTCCGTCGCCGTGCTGAACCCCGTCCACTGGTCGACCACCGTCACGGGGGAGCGCGCGGTGGTCTTGGACGCCGCCCACCCCGGGATCGCCGCGTTGAGCGCGGTGACCCGCTGCGCGCACTCGCCGCACGTGCTCGGGGTCATCGGGATGATCTGGGCGACCAGCACCTTCATATCGGGATTGTCGGCCCGCATCTGGTCGACCAGCTTGCCGTAGGCGGCCAGGATGGTGGCGGTCGGGCGGTTGCTCCAGACGTCGTTGGTGCCGAAGTGCATCAGCACGATGTCCGGACGGGTCGCCGCCAGCCAGCCGGGAAGCTGGTTCTGGTCGGCGACGGCGGTGACCAGCGCCCCGCCGTGCCCCTCGTTCTCCCCGTCGTGCGCGACGCCGCACCCCTGCGACGGCAGCGTGCCGACGAAGTCGAGGCCGGTGTGGCCGGCGTCCACCAGCTTGTTCCAGAGCATGGCGCGCCAGCAGCCCGGTGAGCCGGTGATGGAGTCCCCGAGCGCCATGATCCTGACGGCCGCCGCGCTGGCGGGCGTCGCCGTGCCCGCCAGCAGAAGGCCCAGGGCCGCCACCGCGGTCACCACGGCCGTGGTGACCGCCAGAATCGCGTTCCCCGCGCGTGTCGTCCTTCGCATCTTCTCCCGCTCCCGCCTCGATGGGGGGCCGATGCTAGGCGGCCCCCGGCGGGGACGGGAAGCACCCCGCCCGGCCCGCGGGGTCCACCTGCGACGCCGTCACCGCCGGAGGTGGAACTTTCAGCGTCGCCGGCGGATCGTAGTCTTGATCGCAACCGCCCGTCCCAGCGGGCGGGCCACGACGAAAGGACCCTCCCGTGGCCGAGACAGCGGACCCCGGCCGATGGCACGCCCGGCTCGCCGAGCTGATCGAGGAGTACCGGGTTCCCGGGGCGAGCCTGGCCTTCCTGCACGAGGGGGAGGTCCACGAGTTCGCCGCGGGCGTGCTCAACGTGTCCACCGGGGTGGAGACGACCACCGACTCGCTCTTCCAGATCGGCTCGATCACCAAGGTGTGGACCACCACCCAGATCATGCTCCTCGTCGAACGCGGCGAGCTGACACTGGACACCCCCGTCCACCGGGTGCTGCCGGAGTTCCGGGTCGCCGACCCGGAGGCCACCGCGACCGTCACGATCAGGCAGTTGCTCTCGCACACCTCCGGCATCGACGGGGACCTGTTCCTCGACACCGGCCGCGGTGACGACTGCGTCGAGAAATACGTGGCGGCCTGCGCGGGCCTGGCGCAGAACCACCCGCCGGGCGTCACCCAGTCCTACTGCAACGCGGGGTTCGTCGTCGCCGGACGCGTCGTCGAGCGTCTCACCGGCAGGGTGTGGGACAGCGCGCTGCGCGAGCAGATCATCGAGCCGCTCGGCCTGACCCACACCTGGACCCTGCCCGAGGACGTACTGCGCTTCCGCGGCGCCATGGGTCACCTGGACGGGGTGCCCGCCCCGGCCTGGGGGCTGATGCGCTCCGGCGGGCCGGCCGGGCTCATCTGCGCCCGCCCCGCCGACGTGGTCGCCTTCGCCCGCGCCCACCTGGGCACCGGGCTGCTCGCCGACCCGCGGGCGATGTGGGAACCGCAGGCCGACGTCCCCAACCCGCACACGCTGGGCCCCCGCTGGGGGCTCGGCTGGGTGCTGGACGAGTGGCAGGGGCGGCGGGTCCTCTCCCACGGAGGCAACACCATCGGCCAGGGCGCCATGCTCTGGGTGATCCCCGAGGAGGGCACGGCGGCGTGCGTGCTGGTCAACGGGGGGTACTCCGCCGCCTTCCGGCAGGCCCTGGCCGCCGAGCTCTTCGACGCGCTGCTCGGCCTGACGGTGCCGCCCGTGCTGGGACCGCCGGCCGAGCCGTTCGAGACCGACGTCGAGCGGTACGCCGGCGTCTACGAGCGGACGGGCGTGCGGCTGACGATGACGGCCCGCGACGGCGCGCTCTCCCTGTACTGGGAGACCACCGGGGCCCTCAGCGACCTGAGCCCGCCCGTGCAGCTGGACCTGGTCCCGGTGGACGACACCACCTTCGTCGGCCGTCCCGAGGGCGACCCCCACTGGATGTCGGCCGTCTTCTACGAGCTCGCCGACGGCACCCCGTACGTCCACATGGGGGTGCGCGCCACGCCCAAGGTCGCCTGAACCGCCGCCGCCGCCGCGGCGGCGGCACGGCCGGCGGCGACCGGCGGCGACGGGGCGGACGTGGGCGCGGGCGGACGGCGGAGCGGGGGACGCGGGCGGACGGCGGAGCGGGGGACGCGGGCGGACGGGGGGGACGGGGGGGACGGGGGACAAGGGGGGACGTCAGAGGGGGATCCACTCGGTGGAGACGGTGACCCGGTCGAGGACGTCCGGGATCGGCTCGACGCCGATGCCGGGCCCGGTGGGCACGTCCAGGTGGCCCTCGTTCAGCTCGAAGGGCGCGGTGAGGTCGGTGGTGAAGTAGCGGCGCGAGGCCGAGGTGTCGCCGGGCAGCGTGAAACCGGGCAGGGCGGCCAGGGCCACGTTGGCGGCCCTGCCGATGCCGGTCTCCAGCATGCCGCCGCACCAGACCGCGATCCCGTGGGCGCGGCACAGGTCGTGGATGCGCCGGGCCTCCAGGTAGCCGCCGACCCGGCCGGGCTTGATGTTGATCACGGAGCAGGCGTCCAGGGAGATCGCGGCGGCGGCGTGCGCGGCCGACTCGATGGACTCGTCCAGGCAGATCGCGGTGGTGACCTTCCGGGCGAGTCGCGCGTGCTGGACGATGTCGTCGTTGGCCAGGGGCTGCTCGACGAGCAGCAGGCCGAACTCGTCCAGCCGGGCCAGGTGCGGGGCGTCGCTGAGGGTGTAGGCGGCGTTGGCGTCCACCTGCAGCGGCACGTCGTCGCCGAAGCGCTCCCGCACGGCGCGGACCGGGGCCACGTCCCACCCCGGCTGGATCTTGAGCTTGATCCGCAGGTAGCCCTCGTCGAGGTAGCCGGCCACGGCGTCCAGGAGCTCGGGGATCGAGTCCATGATGCCGACCGATACGCCTGCCGGGACCCGGTCGGCGGTGGCGCCCAGGAAGGAGGCCATGGACCGGCCCGCGGCGCGCAGCTCGGCGTCGAGCACCGCGCTCTCCAGGGCGGCCTTGGCCATCCGGTGCCCCTTGAAGGGCTCCAGCGCGTGGCCCACGCCCTGGGCGTCGACGCGGGAGGGCAGCGCCGGGACGAGGAAGCGGCGCAGCACGTCGGCGGCGGCGTCGACGTACTCGGGGGAGTAGAGCGGGTCGGACATGGCCACGCACTCGCCCCAACCCTCCGCCTCCGGCGTGACCACCCGCAGCAGCAGCACGTCGCGTTCGGTCTCGGTGCCGAACGAGGTGCGGAACGGCGCGACCAGCGGCATCGCGACCCGCCTGAGCTCAATTCCAGTGATCTTCATGATGTGCGGCCCGCGCCGCGTCTCCCCTCGATGACGTCGCCGCTCGGGCGACACGATACGACGTAGCTGGACCTGTCGTGAAAGCCGGTCACCCGGGCGCCCTCGCCCAGCAGGCCGCCGAGCACCTCGCGCACGGCGCGGCGCCAGGACGCGGCGGCGCCGGGGTCGCGGCGGCGCAGCGCCTCCACGTCCTCGGGCACCGTGACCAGCACGGTCGCGGCGTCGGTCCGGCCCGCGACCGGGCGGCCGTCGCTCTCGCCCAGTCCGACGACGGCGTCCGGCGGGACGTGCGGAAGGCACGGCGCCCCGCCGACGGCGGCCAGGACGTGCGGCTCGGTGAGCCGCCAGACCGCGAGCACCCGGTCGGACTCGTCCCCGGCGTTGATCGCGTCGTCCATGACGCCGTAGAAGGACGGCAGGTACTCCTCGGGACGGGCGCCGAGCTTGACCAGGTTGAAGTGGGCGTTGCGGCGCACCAGCGGGTCGTAGGTCCAGGTGATCCTCTCCAGGCCGCGCTCCAGCGCCCAGGCGCGCTGGTGCAGCTTGAGGGCGAGACCGATCCCGCGCCCGGCCGAGGCGCCGGTGACGTGGGAGTGCAGCACCTGTCCCGCCGGGGCCGCGAGGAAGCCGACCGACGCGCCGGCCAGGCGGCCGCCGGCGTACGCCCCGGCCACGTAGTTGCCGGCGTGCGACAGCGCCCGCATCATCTCCACGCTGACGGGCGCGGCGCCGGGGTCGGGACGCCAGATGCCGTCGAACAACCGGAAGGCGTCCTCGAACTCCTCGATCGAACGGAGCTCGCGCAGCGTCAGGCCGCCGGGGCCGCCGGGGCCGCCGGGGCCGCCGGGGCCGCCGGGGGTGTCGGGGGCGGCGTTCACCGGAGCACCGCCGCGACCAGGCCGGCCAGCAGCCTCGCCCGGAGGGGCATCTCGGCCACGATCACGTGCTCGTCGTCGGCGTGGGCACCGCCGCCGACCGCGCCCAGCCCGTCGAGGGTGGGGCAGCCCGCCCCGGCGGTGAAGTTGCCGTCGGAGGCCCCGCCCACGCCGACACCGGAGAGCGGGGCGAGCCCGGCCCCGGCGGCGACCCCGCGGGCGAGGTCGAACAGCCCCGCCGAGGAGGCGTGCTCCAGCGGTGGGCGGTTCGGGCCTCCCAGGACCTCCAGCCGGGTGCCGGGGACGTGCGGGCGGAGCGCCCTCATCAGCTCGTCCACCCGCCGCTGCGCGTCCAGGGTCGGGACGCGGACGTCCACCGCCAGCCGGGCCAGCGCGGGCACGGTGTTGGTCGTGGTCCCGCCCGACAGCAGGGTGGGCGTCACGGTCACCGGCCCCAGGCCGTCCGCCGTCCCCGGGCCGTCCGCCCACGCCGGCCCGGTCGCGGACGCCGGGCCGGTCGCGGTCCCCGGTGGGGCGGCGTTCACCCGGTCCGCGATCCCGGCGACGGCGAGGATCTGGTGGGCGAGCTCGACGCCCGCGTTCGCGCCCTTCTCGGGGGCGAGCCCGGCGTGCGCGCCCCGGCCGTGCACCACGACCTCGTACATGGACGTGCCCTTACGCGCGATCTTGAGCGCGCCGCCGTCGGCGCTCCCCTCCAGCACGAACGTGGCAGCGCAGGCCCGCGCCGACTCCTCGACCAGCGCGCGCGAGGACGGTGAACCGACCTCCTCGTCGCCGGTCACCAGCACGCACACCCCGTCCAGGGACGGCAGCAGGGCCAGGGCGTGGAACATCTGGACCAGCCCGGCCTTCATGTCGAACACGCCCGGTCCCCGGGCGATCCCGCCGGTGACCGACCAGGGGTGGGTCCGCAGGGTGCCGACCGGCCAGACCGTGTCGTGGTGGCCCAGCAGCAGAACCCTGGGCGTGCCGAACGTCCACCGCAGGTGGGTGACCCCGTCGACCACGATCGTCTCGGGCCGCGCGCCGAGGCGGTCGTGCCCCTGGCCGGCGACCACCCCGGCGCTCGCCGCCACCGCCGCGTGGTCGGCGGAGAAGGACTCGCACAGGACGAGCTCCCGGAGATCCTCCAGCATGGCGTCCGGGTCCGGCGGACCGGCCGGGCTCACCGGGCTCACCGGGCTCACCGGGCTCACCGGGGCCGCCGGGGTCGCGGGTGAGGCGTCCCGGACGCTCGCGGCGGCGTGCTCGGCGTGCTCGAGGTGATGGGCGTGGTCGGGGTGATGGGGGTGATGGGGGTGGGGCGGGCGGGGCTCAACGGACACGTGCCAGTCCTCCGGTTCGGCGGTCACCACGACCGTACGGCAGGCCGGGTGGGGAAATTCATCCGATCCCCTCCGGGGGGTCGTGCCGCCGGCCCGGCTCCCGGAGACGCGTGCCGGGCGGGGATACGGGGCGCCGGACGCCGGCGGGCGATTATGAAGGAAAGTTACAAGCTTTGCCGTCGAGATGGAGATAATTGACGTGACCGCCCGGTCGAACGTAGGGTCCGGACAACACCCCCCGCCCCCCATCTCCAGGCCTCTGACCTCGAAGAAGACCCCACGGAGCGGTTCATGAAGCGAACAGCAGCGGCAGCGGTCTCCCTCTGTCTCGCCGCCGTGACCGCCGCGTGCGGTGGCGGTGCCGGGGGCGCCCCGGGCACCACGGGAGCGTCATCGGGTGACGCCTCCACCGGCGCGGTCTTCACCACGATCGACGCGCTCAAGCCGGGCATCGACGCCAACGCGCCGATCAACCCGTACAACCCCAAGGGCAACGCGTTCCGGGGGTTCAACGCCGAGTGGCTCGGGTGGACCAAGAACCACCTGACCGATCCGAACCTGTTCTACCCGGGCGTCGCGCGGAGCTGGCAGATCGCCCCCGACCAGTCCTCGATCACGCTCCGGCTGCAGCCGGACGGCCGGTGGTCCGACGGCAGGCCGATCACCGCCGAGGACGTGAAGTTCTCCATCGGGGTGGCCTACACCCAGGGCGGCACCGCCTACGCCCTCGACCCCTCCGCGGCCGGCGCCGCCTCCGACATCGCGATCCTGGACGAGCGGACGATCAGGATCACCCAGGCGGCCGAGAACCCCAGCTCCACCTTCGTCCGCAGCGTGATGGAGACCGTGATCGTCCCGAGGCACGTCTGGGGGTCCGTGCTGCCCGCCGACTTCTGGCAGCGCCTGAAGGTCGCCCAGAGCGACGCCCCCGGGGCCGGGGCCGCGCGGGCCGGGATCACCGCCCTCGCCGAGAAGGTCATCACCTTCGCCCCTCCCAGGGATGTCTCGGCCGGGCCGTTCGTCCTCAAGCGCGTCAACCCCGGCGAGGCCCTGCTGGTCAAGAACAGGTACTTCCACAACGCCGCCGCCGTCGCCGCCGACCAGGTGCGCGTCCTCAACTACACCGGCAACGAGCAGGTCTGGAACTACCTCGTCGCAGGCAGGCTGGACAGCGCGCCGTTCACCGCCGTCCCAGCCGGCGTGATGCGCAGGATCCTCCGCACGCCAGGGAACGTCGCGGTCAGGGGGTACTCGCCGGTCAGCGAGGGGCTGGCGTTCAACCAGTCCAGGAAGCCCTACGACAACGTGCACGTCCGCCGCGCGCTCGCCCACCTGATCGACCGCGCCCAGGTCACCAAGGTCGCCTCCCCCGAGGGCGGCACCGCCTCGGTCACCACCTCGGGCCTGCACCAGCGGGCCGCTCAGGCGTGGCTGGGCGACGGTCTCGCCGCCCTGGAGCCGTACCGGCACGACCCGGCCAGGGCCGAGGCCGAGCTGCGGGCCGCGGGCATGCGCAAGACCGGGGGCCGCTGGACGCTGCCGGACGGCTCCCCGTGGAAGATGACCATCAACGTGCCCGCGTCCTTCTCCGACTGGCTGGCCGGGGCCAAGGCCGTCACCAGCCAGCTCAACGACGCCGGCATCGAGGCCGAGGTCGTCACCACCGCCGACTACCCCCTCTACCTGGAGGAGATGGCGGCCGGCAAGTACGACGTGGGGTTCTGGCTGGTCGCGCTCGGGCCGGCGCCGTACAACATCTTCCAGCGCCTGTACGGCGCCCAGAACGGCTGGAAGCTCTTCGGCGGCAAACTCAGGCACGTCCCCGCCGGCACCGAGGGCAACTGGATGGGCGGCGCCGAGACCGTCGAGGTCGCGGGCGAGGGCAGGATCGACCCCGGCGCGCTGGCCGTCAGGCTGAACTCCGCGCCCGAGGCCGAGCAGAGGAGGATCGTCTCGATCCTGGCCAGGGCCGCCAACCAGGACCTGCCGGTGATCCAGCTGTGGGACTACGTCAACACGCAGGTGGTCAACACCACGCGCTTCGACGGCTTCCCCGGCGACGACAGCGACGCGCTGCGCCTCACCTCGGGGGTCTGGCTCCAACTCGGCATGATCAAGAGGAAGTAGCCGCACATGACGGTCATCGCACGCCGCCTGGCGGGTCACCTCGCCCGCGGGCTCGCCATGATCCTGGTGGTCGCCACGATCAGCTTCGTGATCATCAGGAGCATCCCCGGCGACCCCATGCGGGCCCGCTACGAGAAGCTCGTCGAGCAGGGCATGTCGCCCGAGCAGGCCGAGCGCGCCACCGCGGTGATGTACGGCTTCATGCCCCGGGGCACGATGTGGGAGCAGTACACCGACTACGTCAGGGGACTGCTCCACCTCGACCTCGGCCGGTCGACGAGCGTCCCCGGCGCCGAGGTCACCTCCCTGCTCGCCTCGGCCGCCGCCTGGACGATCCTGCCGGTGCTGGTCGGCACGCTGCTCAGCTTCACGGCCGGGATCATCCTGGGCGTCTACGCGGCGATCAAGCGCTCCAGCAGGCTCGGCGACGCGCTGGCCGTCTCCGGCTCGCTCCTGCACGGCCTGCCGCAGTACGTGCTGGCGCTGCTGCTCAGCGCGGCCTTCACCACCCTGCTGCCGATCTTCCCGGCGAGCGGCACCGCCGACGTCACGCTGGAGCCGGGACTCAACGCCGCCTACGTCGGCTCCCTGATCCAGTACGCCACCCTGCCGGTGCTGACCTACGCGCTGGCCGGGTACGGCGGCTGGATCCTGGCGATGAAGTCGAGCGTGGTCACCGTGCTGGGCGACGACTTCATCCTCGCCGCCGAACTGCGCGGCATGCGGCGCGGTGTCGTCTTCCGCTACGTGGCGCGCAACGCCATCCTGCCGCTCTTCACGATCCTGGCGCTCTCGCTGGGCCTGCTCTTCGGCGGCGCCATCTTCATCGAACGGATCTTCACCTATCCGGGACTGGGACTGCTGCTGCTCAACAGCGTCACCGACCGCGACTACGCGCTGATGGGCGGGGCCTTCCTGCTGATCACGGTGGCGATCGTCATCGCCAACATCGTGGCCGACATGCTCTACACCGCGATCGACCCGCGCGTCCGCTCGGGACAGGAGGCCTCATGACGGCACCGACCGTGATCCCCGGGGCGTCCGGCACGCCCGAGGCGCCGGGCACCGGCGCGGTCCCGGGCCCCCCTGTCCTCGGCAGCCGCGCGGTGCAGCGGCGCAACTTCCGGCGCGGCGTGCTGCGGGTCCTGCGGCGCAAGCCCAGCCGCATCCTGGGCGTGGCCATCCTGGCCGTGTTCGCGTTCATGGGGATCTTCGGGCCGCTGCTGTACCCCGCGCGGCTGCCGCGCGACGACGACGCCCTCTACGCCGCGCCGAGCTGGGCGCACCCCTTCGGCACCGACTTCGAGGGCACCGACGTGCTCGCGCTGGTGGTCACCGGCGCCCGGTACGTCCTGCTGACCGCCCTGGTGACCGCGGTCATCACGGTCGCCGTGGGCACCTCGGTCGGGCTGTTCGCCGGCTTCAGGCGCGGACGCTGGGACGGCGTGCTGATGCGGATCACCGACATGAAGCTGACCATCCCGGCGCTGCCGCTGCTGCTGGTGCTCTCGACCGTCTGGAAGTTCACCGGCCCGATCCAGATGGGCCTGGTGCTGGGCCTCCTCGGCTGGGGCGGGGTGGCGCGCGCCGTACGGGCGCAGACCCTGTCGCTGCGCGAGCGCGGTTTCATCGAGGCCGCCCGGGGGCTCGGGCTGTCCACCCGGCACATCATCGGCAGGGAACTGCTGCCCAGCATGGCCCCGTTCATCGCGATGAACATGCTCATCGCGGTGACCGGCGCGGTCTACGCGCAGGTGGGCCTGTTCTTCCTGGGCGTCCTGCCGTTCGACGCCAACAACTGGGGCGTCATGCTCAACCTCGCCGTGTTCGGCGGCGGCGCGCTGACGACGACCGCCGCGCTGCCCTACATGCTGGCGCCGCTGCTGGCGATCCTGCTGCTCACCCTGGGCATCGTCCTCGTCGTCGACGCCATGGACGAGATCTTCAACCCCCGCCTGCGGGAGGAGTGACAGATGTTCGCACGCACGAAGAAGGTGCCCGCCGCACCGGACGGACGGCCGCCCCTGGCCGCGAACGGCCGCGAGGCGGGCGGGGACGGCCCCCCCGGGGTGCGCGTCGGCGGCCTGTCCGTCGTCTACCGCACGGGCGGGGGCGAGCTGCCCGCCGTCTCCGGGGTCGACCTGGAACTGCTCCCGGGCACGATCACCGGCGTGGTCGGCGAGTCCGGCTCGGGCAAGTCCACCCTGGCGCTCTCGCTGCTCAACGCGGTCCAGCCGCCCGGCAGGATCAGCTCGGGAAGCGTGGAGATCGACGGGCTCGGCGACGTCACCGCGCTGCGGGGCGAGGCCCTGCGCAGCGCCAGGGGCCGCCACATCGGGTACGTCTTCCAGGCCGCCCAGAACTCCCTCAACCCGCTCAAGACCGTCGGCAAGCAGCTTCTCGACCTGGGCCGTTCGCACGGGATCGAGGACCTGCGCGCGCTGGTCGCGGACGCCAGGGACCTGCTCGGCCGGATGGGCATGGACGGCGCGCGTGTGCTCGACTCCCACCAGCACGAACTGTCGGGCGGCATGCGCCAGCGGGTCGGCATCATGCTCGCGCTGGTCCTCAACGCCCACCTCGTCGTGCTCGACGAGCCCACGACCGCCCTCGACATGATCACCCAGGCCACGATCCTGCGGATCATCCGGGAGGTCCACCAGGAGCGGGGGCTCACCACGCTCGTCATCACCCACGACCTCGGCGTGGTCGCCGAGGTCGCCGACAGGCTGGCCGTCATGTACGGCGGGCGGGTGGTGGAGCAGGGGCCGACCGCCGAGGTGCTCGCGGCCCCCCGTCACCCCTACACCCAGGGCCTGATCCGGGCCATCCCGCGCCTGGTCGGCGACATCGGGGAGGCCAGGGCGCTGCCCGGCCGGCCGCCGACGCTCGGGACCGTCCCGGCGCGGGGGTGCGTCTTCAGGGAGCGGTGCGAGTGGCGCATGGACGTCTGCGAGACCGAGGAGCCGCCCGCGGTGACCCGCGGCGCGTCGGTCGTGGCCTGCCACGCCGTCGCCGCCCGCGACGCCGGGACGGACGTGGGGACGGACGTGGGGACGGACGTGGGGACGAAAGCAGGGACGGACGACAGGAGCACCGCGCGGATCGCGGAGGGGAGCGGGTGCCGCAGCGCCGTGCTCGACGTGATCGAGGACGCCGGCGCCGCCGGCGCCGCCGGCCCCGCCCGCGCCGAGGTCCCGGTGGGAGCCGGGCGGACCGGCGGGACCCGCGAGACGTACGGGCACGGGGAGGAGAGAACGTGATCACCGGACAGGGCGTCACGAAGACCTTCAGGCAGAAGGGGAACATGCTCGCCGGGCGGGCGGTGCCGGCACTGCGCGGCGTCGACTTCGCCATCCCCAAGGGCGGCGCGGCCTCCTTCATCGGCGAGTCCGGCAGCGGCAAGACGACGCTCGGGAGGATCATCGCCGGGCTGGAGAGCCACGACTCCGGCGAGATCACCATCGACGGCACCGCGATGTCGTCGCTGCGCCCCAAGCAGCGGCAGCCCTACTTCCGCCGCATCCAGCTCATCCACCAAGACCCCTACTCCGCGCTCAACCCGACCCGGACGGTGCACCAGACGCTGGACGCGCCGCTCTCGCTGCGGGCCGGGCAGACCGGCCGCTCGCGGGCGTGGGCGGACGGCCGCGCCCGCGAACTGCTGGAACTGGTCGGGCTCGACCCCGGCTACGTGCTGCCGCGCTACCCCCACCAGCTCTCCGGGGGCATGCGCCAGCGGGTGGTCATCGCCCGCGCCCTCACCGTCGACCCCGAGATGCTCGTCGCCGACGAGGCCGTCTCCATGATCGACGTGTCGCTGCGGCTGGGCATCCTGGCCCTGTTGAAGGACCTGCGCGAACGCCTGGGGGTGAGCGTGCTCTTCATCACCCACGACGTGGCCACCGCCCGCTACATCGGCGACGACGGCGAGCTCTACGTCATCTACCGGGGACAGGTCGTCGAGCGCGGCCACGTCGAGACGATCATCTCCGGGCCGGTGCACCCGTACACCCAGTCGCTGCTGTCGGCCATCCCGGTGCTGCACGGCCTGGAGCGGCCCGGCGAGGAGGCGGTGACGCCGACCGGGGCCCTCGACGAGAGCCGCGCCGACGCCGGGTGCCTGTTCGCCGGGCGCTGCCCGTTCCGCACCGCCCGCTGCGACACCGAGCGTCCGGTGCTGGGTCACGACGGCGGCACCCCCCAGGAACACGCCTGCCTCCACCCGGCCGCCCGCGACGTCGTCGCCGTCCCGGCGGGCCGGTCGTGACCGCTCCGGGGGACGTTCCCGCGACCCCGCGCCGCGCCGGTGGGACGCCCGCCGTCCGCGAGGCGGTCACGGGGGACGCGGCCGAGGCGGCGGCACTCGCCGAGATCGCCCGAGCCGCCCTCGTCCACGACGCCGCCGAGGCCGCGGACCTGGTCGCCCGGCTCGCCGACCCGCCCGCGGACCGGAGCTGGACGGCGCTGGTGACGCGCGACCTGGACGGCGTGGTGTTCGCCTCCGTGTCGGGGCGCGACCCGCGCGTCGGTCACGTCGACCTGCTGGCCGTGCACCCGGCCGCCCAGGGGGCCGGTCTGGGACGGGCGCTGCTCGTCGCGGCCGAGGAGTGGCTGCGCGACCGGGGGGCCGTGGAGGTACGGCTGGCCGGGAACCCGCCCTGCTACGCCTGGCCGGGCATCGACGTGCGCCACACCCCCGCGACCTGCCTGGCCGAGAGCCTCGGCTACCGGCGGTACCACGTCGCGGTCAACATGACCGCCGACCTCACGGGCGACCTCGCCGGCGACCTGTCCGCCGACGCGGGTGCCGCCCGGCTGGAGGAGCGGGGGATCACCGTGCACGCCGCCGCCCCCGGCGACCGCGCCGCCGTCCGCGACTTCGTCGCCGCGCAGTGGCACGCCGGGTGGGCGTGGGAGGCCGAGCGGGCCACCGGCTGCCACTACGCCCTCAGGGAGGGGGAGATCATCGGCTTCGCCTCCTGGGGGGCGCGACCCGCGTGGTTCGGCCCGATGGGCACCGCGCCGGCCGCGCGCGGCCTGGGCGTGGGCGGGGTGCTCATGCGCCGCTGCCTGGCCGAGCAGCGGGCCGCGGGCCTGGGGAGCGTCCAGATCGGCTGGGCCGGGCCGCTCCGCTTCTACTCCCGCGAGATCGGCGCGTACGCCGAACGGGTCTTCTGGCTGTACCGCCGGGACCTGCCCCGGGAGGCGTCGGCCACCGGGACGGACCCGCTGACGGACCCGCTGACGGGGCTCAGACGGGGCAGGCGGCCGTGACGCGGCCGGCGAGGAGAGACCACCCGCGTGATCGCGGCGCGACAGGAGAACCAGCCACATGGGGAATCATGACTGACTCACCGGCCCCTTCCTCGGGCCTCCCGGCCCCTGCGATCCCGCCGACGGCCGCCGCGCCGGCCGCGCCGGCTGTGGCCGCTCACGCCCCGGGAACCTCGGCCGCTGCGGGGCCGGACGCCTCCGCGGGAGCCCCGGACGCCGCGCTGCCGCCGACCGAGCAGAGCGACCCCCGCTACAGCGGCATCGACCGGCTCCCGACCGAGCAGGTGGCCCGGCTGATGAACGCCGCCGACGCCGCCGTGCCCGCGGCGGTGGCCGAGGCGGTCCCGGCGATCTCCGCCGCGATCGACGCGATCGTGGACCGGATGCGCGCCGGGGGCCGCCTGTTCTACGTGGGCGCCGGGACGTCGGGACGGCTGGCCGTGCTGGACGCCTCCGAGTGCCCGCCGACCTTCGGCACCGACCCCGGGCTCGTCCAGGGCGTCATCGCGGGTGGCCCGCCGGCGCTGACCCGTTCGGTCGAGGGCGCCGAGGACGACCACGCCGGGGGCGCCGCCGCCCTGGCGGAGCGGGGGGTGGGCGCGCTCGACACGGTGGTGGGCGTCTCCGCCGGAGGGCGGGCGCCCTTCGTGCTCGGCGCGCTGGCCGAGGCGGGCCGTCGCGGCGCCCTGACCGTCGCGCTCTCCTGCAACCACGCGACCGCCCTGTCGGCGGCGGCGCTGCACCCCATCGAGGTGATCGTCGGCCCGGAGGTGGTGACCGGCTCCACCCGGCTCAAGGCGGGGACCGCGCAGAAGCTGGTCCTCAACATGATCTCGACGATCACGATGGTCCGGCTCGGCCGGACCCACGGCAACACCATGATCGAGGTGTCCGCGATGAACTCCAAGCTGGCCGACCGGGCCACCCGGATGGTCGGCGACCTCACCGGCGCGGCCTCCCCCGTGGCCCGCTCCGCCCTGGAGGCCGCCGGGTGGCACGTGAAGGCCGCCGTGCTCATGATCGAGCACGGTCTCGACGCGGCCGCCGCCCGGCTGCTGCTGGAACGCCACGGCGACCGGCTGGAGGCGGCGATGGAGGCGGCCGGCCGGGCCGGCGGCTGAGGCCGCAGGCCCGGGGCCGTGATACCCGGGGCCGTGATACCCGGGGCCGTGAGACCCGGGGCCGCGAGCGCGGGTGCCCCGGGCGGGCCCGGGGCGCCCGTGACTACTCGGGCTCGTACGCCAGGTTGGGGCGCAGCCAGCGCTCGACCTCGGAGAGCTTCATGTTCCGCCGCAGCGCGTAGTCCTCGACCTGGTCCCTGCCCACGCGCCCCACGGTGAAGTACCGCGACGCGGGGTGGGCGAACAGCAGCCCGCTGACGCTGGCCGCCGGGGTCATCGCGAACGACTCGGTCAGCCCCATGCCGAGCTTCTCGGCCTCCAGCAGGTCGAACAGGTCCTGCTTCTGGCTGTGGTCCGGGCTCGCCGGGTAGCCGAGCGCCGGGCGGATGCCGCGGAACCGCTCGGCGTGCAGGTCCTCGATCCTGGGGTCGGCGTCCGGCTCGTACCAGGCCCGCCGCGCCTCGAGGTGGATGTACTCGGCGAACGCCTCGGCCAGCCGGTCGGCCAGGGCCTTCACCATGATCGCCCGGTAGTCGTCCTGCCGGGCCTCGTGGACGGCCGCGAGCTCCTCGGCGCCGTGCACGGCCACGGCGAACCCGCCGAGGTGGTCCCCGGCCGGGGCCACGTAGTCGGCCAGGGACCGGTTGGGCCGGCCCTCGGGCTTGGCCGTCTGCTGGCGCAGCATCGGCAGCCGGAGGATCTCCGCGCCCTCCGCGGGATCGCCGACCACGATGTCGTCGCCCTCGGAGTGGGCGGGCCAGTACCCGTAGGCGCCCCGGGCCCGGAAGCTCCCCTCGGCGATGATCTGGTCGAGCATGGTGTTGGCGTCGTCGAAGAGCTCGCGCGCCACCGGCTGGTCCAGGATCGCCGGGTACTTGCCCTTCAGCTCCCAGGCCAGGAAGAGGAACTGCCAGTCGATCATCGCGCGGAGGTCGTTCAGGTCCGGCTCCACGACGCGCACGCCGGTGAAGTCGGGGACCGGCAGGTCGTCGAACGGGACCGACTCGCGGTTCGCGCGGGCCTGCTCGACGGTCAGCAGGGCGGTGCGCTGCTTGTTCGCGTACTGCTCGCGCAGGCGGTCCTGGTCGGTGCGGTTGCTCGCGTCCAGCTCCTGGGCCCGGTCTGCGTCCATCAGGTCGGAGACCACGCCGACGACGCGGGAGGCGTCGAGCACGTGCACCGTGGTGTTGTCGTAGGCGGGGGCGATGCGGACCGCGGTGTGCTGGCGCGAGGTCGTGGCGCCGCCGACCAGCAGGGGCAGCTTCAGCCCGCGGCGCTGCATCTCCGCGGCGACGGTGACCATCTCGTCCAGCGACGGCGTGATCAGCCCGGACAGGCCGATGACGTCGGCGCCCTCGGCGATCGCGGTGTCCAGGATGACCGAGGCGGGCACCATCACCCCGAGGTCGACGACCTCGTAGTTGTTGCAGCCCAGGACGACGCCCACGATGTTCTTGCCGATGTCGTGGACGTCGCCCTTGACGGTCGCGAGCACCACCTTGCCCTGGCCGCGTTCGGTCTCGGCGCGTCCCTCCTGCCGAGCCAGCTCCTTCTCCGCCTCCATGTACGGCTCCAGGTAGGCGACCGAGCGCTTCATCACCCGCGCGCTCTTGACCACCTGCGGCAGGAACATCTTCCCCGCCCCGAACAGGTCGCCCACGATCTTCATGCCGTCCATGAGCGGGCCCTCGATGACCTCCAGGGGACGCGCCCTGCTCTGGCGGGCCTCCTCGGTGTCGGCCTCGATGAAGTCGACGATCCCGTGCACGAGCGCGTACGACAGGCGCTCCTCCACCGGCGCGTCACGCCAGGCCAGGTCCACGACCCGGCGCGTGGCCGAGCCGCTGACGGTCTCGGCGAAGGAGACCAGCCGGTCGGTGGCGTCCTCGCGCCGGTCGAAGATCACGTCCTCGACGAGCTCCAGCAGGTCCGCGGGGATGTCCTGGTAGACCGCGAGCTGCCCGGCGTTGACGATGCCCATGTCGAGGCCGGCCCGCACGGCGTGGAAGAGGAACGCCGAGTGCATGGCCTCGCGCACGACGTCGTTGCCGCGGAAGGAGAACGACAGGTTGGAGATGCCCCCGCTGGTCCGCGCCCCCGGGCAGCGCTCCTTGATCAGCGGCAGCGCCTCGATGAACGCCTTGGCGTACCCGTTGTGCTCGCTGATGCCGGTGGCGACCGCGAGCACGTTCGGGTCGAAAACGATGTCCTCGGGCGGGAACCCGGCCTGCCGGGTCAGCAGGTCGTAGGCGCGGGCGCAGATCGAGACCTTGCGCTCGACGGTGTCGGCCTGCCCCTCCTCGTCGAAGGCCATGACGACCACGCCGGCGCCGTAGTCGCGGATGATCCGCGCCTGCTCCAGGAACGGGCCCTCGCCCTCCTTGAGGCTGATCGAGTTGACGACGCCCTTGCCCTGCACGCACTTGAGCCCGGCCTCCAGCACGCTCCACCGCGAGCTGTCGATCATGACGGGGATGCGGGCGACCTCCGGCTCGGTCGCGATCAGGTTCAGGAAGGTCGTCATCGCCTGCACGCTGTCGAGCAGGTCGGCGTCCATGTTGACGTCGAGCAGGTTGGCGCCGCCGCGCACCTGCTCCAGCGCGACGTCGACGGCGCCCTGGTGGTCGCCCCCCTCGATCAGGCGGCGGAAACGCGCCGAGCCGGTGACGTTGGTGCGCTCCCCGATCATGACGAACCCGGTGTCCGGGCCGATCTCGAAGGGCTCCAGGCCGCTGAAGCGGGTGCGTGCCGGCGGCTCGGCGATCTTCCGGGGCGGCAGGCCGGACACCGTGGCCGCGATCTTCGCGATGTGGGCGGGGGAGGTGCCGCAGCACCCGCCGACGATGTTGACCATCCCCGAGGTGGCGAACTCGCCCACCAGCGCCGCGGTCTCCTCCGGCGTCTCGTCGTACCCGCCGAACGCGTTGGGCAGGCCCGCGTTGGGGTGGCTGGCGGTGTAGGTGTCGGCGAAGCGCGCCAGCTCGGCGACGTGCGGGCGCATCTCCGTGGCGCCCAGCGAGCAGTTCACGCCGACCACCAGCGGGTCGGCGTGCCGGATCGAGTTCCAGAACGCCTCGACGGTCTGCCCGGACAGGGTGCGCCCGCTCAGGTCGACGATCGTCACCGAGATCCACAGCGGCAGGTGCGGGGCGACCTCGCGGGCGGCGGCGACCGCGGCCTTGACGTTGAGCGTGTCGAAGCTCGTCTCGATCAGCAGCAGGTCGACCCCGCCCTCGGCCAGCGCCCGGATCTGCTCGGCGTAGGAGGCGCGGACCTGGTCGAACGAGACCGCCCGGTAGGCCGGGTCCTCGACGCGGGGCGAGAGCGAGAGCGTGACGTTCAGCGGGCCGATCGAACCGGCCACGAAGCGCCCGCCCGCCTCGTCGGCGGCCTGGCGCGCGAGCTGGGCGCCGCGCAGGTTCATCTCGTGGACCAGGGACTCCAGCCCGTAGTCGGCCTGGGCGATGGAGGTCGCGGTGAAGGTGTTCGTGGTGGTGATGTCCGCGCCCGCCGCGAGGTACTGGCGGTGGATGTCGAGGATGACGTCGGGGCGCATCACGTTCAGCAGGTCCGGGTCGCCGGTCACGTCACGCGGGTGATCGAGGAACCGGTCGCCGCGGTAGTCGTCCGGGGTGAGCGAGGCGCCCTGCAGCATCGTGCCCCAGGCCCCGTCGAGCACCGCGATCCGGCGGTCCAGCAGCTCCCGCAGGGCCCGCACGCGCTCGGCGGCCTTCGCGGCGCCGGCGTGATCGGCTTCGGCGAGGGCCTGCCCGCCGTCACGGTTCGTAGAATCGTTCATCAAACCACCTCCCAGGGATCGGGAGGCGCCCTTGGTGAACATGGAGGTCGAGCGTGGCGGGTCACGGACCCGTTGCAGCGCCTCTCGACTTCGTCATCGAGGGTACCCAAAAGCCCATGGCGGCGCCAGAAATCGGCTCTTCCGGCCTCTTCCGTTCCCCGGGTCCGCCGTCCCCGGCGGGATTCCAGGTCCTTTCGCCGGTGCCGGCCGGCACCGGCGAAAGGATCCCGGGCCCGGTGAGGAAGGGGCCGGTTCATCGGGGTCCCCGTCCTCACCGGGCCCGTTCCCGGGCCCCTCGCCGGCCGTCTCAGGTGTCCGCGGCGCCCAGGTCGAGCAGGCGCCCCCCGGAGAGCCGCAGCCGGCGGTCCACCCCGATCCCGGCGAGGAACCGCTCGTCGTGGCTGACCACCACGAAGGCCCCCCGGTACGACCGCAGGGCGCCCTCGAGCTGGGCGACGCTGACCAGGTCGAGGTTGTTGGTCGGCTCGTCCAGCAGCAGGAGCCGGGGGGCGGGTTCGGCGTACAGGACGCAGGCCAGGGTGGCGCGCAGCCGCTCGCCCCCGGACAGCACCCCCACGGGCAGGTGGGCGCCGGAGCCCCGGAACAGGAAGCGCGCGAGCAGGTTCATCCGCTCCGCCTCGGGCATCGCGGGCGCGAACGCGGCCAGGTTCTCCGCCACGGTGCGGCCCGGGTCCAGCAGGTCCAGCCGCTGGGACAGGTAGGCGATCCGGCCGTCGGCCCGCCTGATCCCGCCCCCCTCGGGCTCCAGGTCACCGTTGATCACGCGCAGCAGCGTGGACTTGCCGGCGCCGTTGGGGCCGGTCAGCGCGATCCGCTCCGGCCCCCGGATCACCAGGTCGGCCCCCTGGCCGGCGAACAGGGCCCGCCCGCCGCGGCTGATCCGTACCCGCTCGCCGGCGAAGACCGTCCGCCCTGCCGGGACGGAGGTCTCGGGCAGCTCCAGCGTGATCCGCTGCTCGTCGCGCAGGGCGCGGCCCGCCTCGTCCAGGCGGGTCCTGGCGTCGCCGACCCGCGCGGTGTGCGTCTCGTTCGACCGTGCCGCCGACTCCTGGGCGCGCCGCTTCATCGTCCCGGCGTGGATCCTCGGCAGGCCGGCGCTGCCCAGGGTGCGGGCGGCGTTCCCGGCCCGGCGCGCGGCCCGCTCCCGGGCCTGCTGCATCTCCCGCTTCTCCCGCCTGACCTCCTGCTCGGCGGTACGGACGTTCCTCTCGGCGACCTCCCGCTCGGCGCGCACGGCCTCCTCGTAGAAGGTGAAGTTCCCGCCGTGGAAGCGGACCTCGCCCCGCTCGAGCTCGGCGACGCGGTCCATCCGGTCCAGCAGGGTCCGGTCGTGGCTGACCAGCAGCAGGCAGCCGTTCCACTCCTCCAGCACGCCGTAGAGCCGCTCGCGCGCCTCCAGGTCGAGGTTGTTGGTCGGCTCGTCCAGCAGCAGGACGTCGGGCCGCTTCAGCAACTGCGCGGCCAGGCCGAGGGAGACGACCTGGCCGCCGCTGAGGGTGTCCAGGCGCCGGCCGAGGGCGACGTCCCCGAGGCCGAGCCGGTCGAGCTGGGCGCGGGTGCGTTCCTCGACGTCCCAGTCGTTGCCGATCGTGGTGAAGTGCTCCTCGCTCGCGTCCCCGGCCTCGATGGCGTCCAGCGCCTCGATCACCGGGGCGATCTGCAGGACCTCGGCCACGGTCGGGTCGCCGGACAGCGGCAGCGTCTGGGGGAGGTACCCCGGCACCCCCCGCACGGCGGCCGAGCCCGAGGCCGGGCGGAGCTCGCCCGCGATCAGCCTGAGCAGCGTGCTCTTGCCGGCGCCGTTGGGCGCCACCAGCCCGGTGCGCCCGGCCGGGACGGTGAAGGAGAGGTCCTCGAACACCGGGGTGTCGTCGGGCCAGGAGAAGGACAGGTGGGACACGACGATGAGGGCGTCGGACATCGAACCGCTTTCGCGTTCGGCCGGACGGGTCGGAACGGTCGGGCCCGCCCGGCGAGATGGTCGGGGACACGAGGGCATCCGGGTATGTCAAGGACATCGAAGGACATGCCCGGACACACAGGGACGCGCGAGGACATCACCGATCGGTGATCACCCGGAGGTGCCTCACCGACGGCCGGGGGATCCGGGATCACCCGGAGATGTCGTCGTCGCCTGCCATGTCGTGCTCCGTTCCGCCGTCGCCGGCCCGTCACGTCACCGGCCGGTCGGTCGTCGACGGGTTCGCCGGTGTCGGCCGACCATGTTACCAACCGGTGCGGCGCCCGCGCATCCCCGGCACCGGCGTTCCCGGACCGGCGTCGCCGAGGGGTGGCGCGAGCGGGTGGCGCCGAGGGGTGGCGCGGGTTCAGGACGGCCTGCTCCTGCGGCGCGGGTCGGACCTGAAGCCCTCGATGGCCTCCCTGGTGGCCCGCAACGCCGCGTCCGAGGTCTCGAACGTCCGCTGGGCGATGCCGACGAAGATGCAGTCGACGATCAGGAGCTGGCTGATCCTGCTGGCCAGCGCCCCCGGGCGAAAGGCGGTCTCCCGGCCCGCCGAGACCAGGACGTGGTCGGCCAGCTCGGCCAGCGTGGAGCGCGGGTTGTTGGTGATCGCCACCGTCGTCGCGCCCGCCTTGCGCGCGACGCGCACGGGAGCCAGCACGTCGGGGGTCTCCCCGGTGCAGCTCATCGCCACCGCGACGTCGTCCGGCCGTGCCAGCGCCGCGCTGGTCAGCGCCAGGTGCGCGTCGGCGAAGGCGTGGGCGGACAGGCCGATCCGCATCAGCTTCTGCGCCATGTCGGCCGCCACCAGCCCGGAGGCGCCGACCCCGTAGACGTCGACCCTGCGCGCACCGGCCACGGCCTCCACCACGGCCCCCAGCCGGTCGGGGCTGAGCTGGGCCGCGGTGTCGGCCAGCGCCTCGGACTCGGCCCTGGCCACCTTCGCGATCACATCGGTCAGCGGGTCGTCGGGGCCCAGGTCGCCGGGGATCAGCCGCTCCGGCTCGTGCCTGGCCACGGCGGCGGCCAGCGCGAAGCGGAGCTGGGAGTAACCGGCGAAGCCCAGGGCCCTGGCGGTGCGCACGATCGTGGCCTCGCTGGTTCCGGAGGCCACGCTGAACTCGGTGATGGTGCTGCGCGCCACCATGCCGGGGTCGTCGAGGATGAGACGGGCGATGGCCTGGGCGGCCGGGGTCAGCGAGGGCAGGACGGCCCTCACCGTGGCCACCAGGTTCACGGGTGTGGGACCGTCGGGGACGTTCATCGGGCACCTCTCGTGTCGTGGTCAGCCTATTCGCCACCGGTCAGCCGGTGGGCGACGACGCGGGCGGAGGCGCGCGAGACGCCGTTCGTGGTCACGTACACCGCTCCGGCGGGCTCGCCGGGCAGCCCCGTCTCGACGACCACGGCGTCGGGACGCAGCCTCAGGGCCCGTGCCAGCACCTCCGCGGCCCAGGGGTGCAGCCGGACGTCGTGCACGACCAGCACCAGGGGGCGCTCCGGGCCGCCGAGGTCGGGCAGCTCGGGTGCCCGCGCGGTGACGGTGTGCCCCACGGTCCCGGGCAGCAGGCCGGCGAGGGCGTCGGCGATCCCCGTGAGCCTCATCGATTCGGTGGGCTCGACCGGCCGGAGCGGGCCGGCGGGCTCCGCGGGCTCCGCGGGCTCCGCGGGCTCCGTCACCGCCGCCGGAGGGCTCCCGCGCAGGGCGACGGCGACGACCAGCGGGGGAGCGGACAGCACGGGCCCGGGCGTCGTCCGGGACGGGGCTCCCGGCGGCGGGGCGTCCCGGATCAGGACGCGCAGGGCCGCGCGGGCCGCCCTGAGGCCGAGCCGGGATTCGCCGCGTGTCCCGGCCTGTGTCCCGGCCTGTGACCCGGCCTGTGACCCGGCCTGTGACCCGGTCCGCGCCCGTGCCCGTGCGGCGGTGTTCCCGGCGTACCAGTCCGACAGGGCGAGCACGCGCGCGGCCGCCTCGGCCAGCCGTTCCTCGGGCAGCCTGCCCTCCCGTACGGCGTCGACGATCGCGTCGCGCAGCGCGTACACGCTCGCGCCGTCCGGTGAGGAGACACCGGCGCAGATCGCGTCCGCCCCGGCGGCCAGGGCGCGGACCGCGATCTCGCCGGGCGTGTGGCGGGCGGCGACGGCGCGCATCTCGATGGCGTCGGTGACGATCATCCCGTCGAACCCGAGCTCCTGGCGGAGCAGTCCCGTCGTGATCCGACGGCTCAGCGTCGCGGGGTGGTCCGGGTCGAGGGCCGGTACCAGCAGGTGCCCGCACATGACCGCCCGTACGCCGCCGGCCACGGCGGCGCGGAAGGGCGGCAGGTCGCGCTCGGCGAGGAGCCGCGGGGAGGCGTGCACGGTCGGCAGGGCGCGGTGGGAGTCGACGACGGTGCCGCCGTGTCCGGGGAAGTGCTTGGCGCAGGCGGCCACCCCGGTCTCCTGGAGGCCCGAGACCCAGGCCGAGGTGTGCCGGGCGACGAGCCCGGGGTCGGAGCCGAAGGAGCGCACCCCGACCACCGGGTTGTGCGGGCCGGCGTCGACGTCCGCCACCGGGGCGTAGTCCAGGGTGATCCCGGCCGTGCCGAGGAGGCGGCCGATCTCCCGGGCGACCAGCCGGGTCAGCCCGGTGTCGTCTCCCACCCCCAGCGCCCGGTTGCCGGGCCAGGAACTGCCCGTCGTGGCCTGCAGCCGGGTGACCGCCCCGCCCTCCTCGTCCACCGCGACCACCACGGCCGGGTTCTCCGCGCGGAGCCCGGCGACCAGGTCCGCCGTCCGGGCGGGGTCGGGGAGGTTGCGGGCGAACAGCACGACCCCGCCGAGGCCGTCGTCGGCGAGGGCGCGGCGCAGCCAGGCGGGAGGCTCGGCGCCCTCGAACCCCGGTTGCAGGACGGCCATGGCCGACCGGGCCAGGCTGGAGCTGTGGTGGGGCATCCGGTCACCTTCTCCGTCGCGTGGCGCCTCGGGACCGCCCTCAATGGTATTTTCCTTCACGTCAAATGTCGGCCAGGTAGCTTTTCGTCATCTTTGCCGTCACGGGCCGCCGGACCTCGCCGTCGCGGGCCGCCGTCAGGCGGACTGGCGCACCACCAGGGTGGGTTCGAAGATGACCGGATTCGCCCGCCGGCCGGGCTCCTCGATGTGGGCCGGCAGCAGGCGCGCCATCTCCGCGGCCATCTCCTCCATCGGCTGGCGGACCGTGGTGAGCTGCGGGCGGCAGGCCAGGGCGACGCTGCTGTCGTCGAACCCGATCACGGCCACGTCCCCCGCCCCGGAGACCACCAGGGCGATCGATCCGGTCCGGCGGGTGACGAGCGAACGGGCCGCCCTGTTGGGCGCGCACCCGGTGGCCGAGACGGCCTGCCGCACCTTCTCCTGGATCCCGGGATCGACGTTGCGGATCCCGTTGACCACGCGGGAGACGGTCGCGCGGGAGACCCCCGCCACCCGGGCCACGTCCTCCAGGGTGGGCGAGACCAGGGCGGGCTGGGGATCTCGGCTGCTCATCAGAGCTTTACAGCACTCTCGGAGAGCGCTCTCCCTGCGGGTCTCCCCTGCCCGGGAGGGGCGTGCGCCCCGGGGCAGGGACGGGCGGTGGGACGGGGTCTCCCCGACGCGGGCCGGGCCCCGTGTCAGGTGACCACGCCGCCTTTGAGGGAGAGGTGACCATTTTTTTCTCGAACGATAGGCCTGATCATGTTCGTCCCCCCCAACTGGGGGCAGGGCACGAATGTGATGGAATGCGAGGTTCGTCGACACCGCTCCCGCGGCACCGATCCGGGAGGGCGCGGTCGCCGTTCCCAGGTCCTCGCTCGTCGCGGTCTCCCGGGCGGCGCGGACGGACCGGCGCCATCACGGCACGGTGGCGGTGTGTAGCGGTTTTCGAGGAGTTCGGAGGGGTTCCCGGACCCGCGGCCGCGGGCGCGTGGCCGCACGGCCGCAGGTGGGACCCCCTCGCTCATGACGTCGCGACGACGCGGCAGAGATGGGGCCGGAGATGAGGATCGTCGGTATCGCGGGAAGCCTCCTCCCGGGGGCCTACGTGTGGAGGCTTCTGGAGGCGGCGTCGCGGGAGCTGCCCGCGACGGTGGACTTCGAGATCTGGTCCGGCCTGGACCGGGTGCCTCCCTTCGAGGACGGTGAGCTTCCACGGCCGGTGAGCGACCTGTGGCACCGTCTCTCCGACGCGGACGGCGTGCTGATCACCGCGCCGGCGCACAGCACCCTCCCGGCCGAGCTGGGACACACCCTCGACTGGTTGTCGTCCGCGCGGGGCGGGGCGGTGCTGGTCGGCAAGCCCGCGGGTGTGGTGACCGCCTGCCCGAGGGCCCACGAGGCCATGTGGACGCAGATCCAGCTCGGGCGCGCCCTCGGCGCGGCCGGAGCCGTGGTGTACGGCGCGGAGCTGCTGGTCTCCCCGTCGGTCCCGGCCCCCGAACGGTTCGACGCCGAGGGCAGGCTCACCGACGCCGACCATCGCGAGCGGCTCCGCCGGATGCTCGACAAGGTCCGCGAGCACGCCGGGACCGGTAGCCGTTCCCTCAGCGGATCTCCCGGGTGAGACCTGCCGCGACCGCCCGCCGGGACCCGCCGGTCCCGCTCTCCCACGGGTCGCCGCCCGGCCGGTGAACCTCCGGCCGGGCCCCGCGGCGGGCAGGCCGTCCCCCCGGCAACCGCCGCGTCACGCGTTACGAAGTGGACGAGGGAGGGGAGGCGGCCGTGGGGATATCCGGCCAGGAGATGGCGCTGCGAGCCCTTGGCGCGGCACTCGACCTGCACGCGCCGATGGCCAGGCACGGTGTCAGGGCTTTTCCCGAGGGCACACCGTTCGTCTGGCTGACCGTCCCGGGTCTGGGAGGCGCGACCGTCTTCCTGGACGGCCGCCGCTGGATCTGCCTGGGTGAACCGGAGAGGGGCGGCACGACCGTGCAGCTCGTCGCCGGCACCGTCGACGACGACCCCGAGATCGTGGTGGGCCGCCTGATGGGCGTCCTGGCGCCGGCGCCCCGCCGCCTGGGGAACCTGTCGCTCGCCGTGAGGGCGGGCGGGCTCGGGCTGCTGGCGGGAGCGGGCGCGGCGCTGCTGGCCGCGCTGCTCATGGCCATCCTCGTCGCGGGCAACGGCTACACCTCGGAGACGAGCGTCGGCGTCGTCAACTCCGTCGCCGCGCTGATCGGCCTCACGTGCGGTTCCTGGGTCGCCCTGCGCAGGTGGCGTCTGGAGCGGAACCCGCGTGATCGGGACCTGCGTGGGCAGGACCGTAGCGATGATCACGCGGAGGAGTGACGAGGAGCGACATGGCCCAGGTGCTGGCGATCTACAACGAGAATGCGGGAAGCGCCGGCGACGACGCCAGGAACGCGGCCCTGCGGACGCTCCGTGACGGCGGCGCCGACGTGGTCGAGGCGCCCGTGGGGGAGAAGGACCTCGACGAGACGCTCGGCTCCTCCCCGGGCAGGGACGTCGTCGTCCTGGGCGGCGACGGCACGCTGCACGTGGTGGTCGCGGCCCTGCACCGAAGGGGCGAGCTGGGGACCCGCACGGTCGGGCTGGTCCCGCTGGGCACCGGCAACGACTTCGCCCGCGGCATGAGGATCCCGCTCGACCCCGAGGAGGCCGCCCGTATCGTGCTCGCCGGCCGGCCCCGCCCGCTCGACCTGATGGTGGACGACGAGGGCGGGATCGTCGTCAACGTGGTCCACCTCGGCATCGGCGCCGAGGCGTCGAGACAGGCCATGCCGCTCAAGCCGGTGCTGGGGCGGGTCGCGTACTCGCTGGGCGCGCTGCTGGCGGGCGTGCGCAGCCCCGGCTGGCGGCTGCGCGTCACCGTGGACGGCAGACGGCTGGACGGCGGGCGCAAGGTGCTCATGGTCGGTCTCGGCAACGGCATCACCATCGGCGGCGGCACCCCGCTGGCCCCCCGGGCCAGGCCGGACGACGGCATGGCCGACGTCGTCGTGTCGCTGGCGACCGGCCCGCTGAACAGGCTCGTCTACGCCCTCCACCTGCGACGCGGGACCCATCCCACGCTGCGCGACGTGGTGACCGTCCGCGGCAGGGAGATCACCGTGGAGGGGGAGCCCGTCCCGGTGAACGCCGACGGGGAGCTGACGGGCCACGTCGGCCGGCGCCGCTGGACGGTCGTGCCCGCGGCCTGGCGCATGTTCGGCTGAGAGGCGCACGGACCGCCTCGCGGAGCCGGGACCCGGGGAGGCGCCCGGATCGCTTCCCGGGCCGGAAGGCGTCCGGGCCGCCTCCCGAGGAGGCCGTTCCCGGGCCGGAGGCGTTCGGCTCCCCGGCCCGGGACGGCGCTCGGGGTGGCCCCGGGCCGGGACCGCGCTCCGGGCGGCCTCAGCCCAGCGAGGCCGAGACCAGGTCGCGGGCCTCCTGCTGCACCCGGGCCAGATGCTCGGGCCCCTTGAAGGACTCCGCGTAGATCTTGTACACGTCCTCGGTGCCGGAGGGGCGGGCCGCGAACCAGGCGCTCTCGGTGGAGACCTTGAGCCCGCCCAGGGCGGCCCCGTTGCCGGGGGCGGAGGTGAGCACCTGCGTGATGGCCTCCCCGGCGAGGGTGTCCGCGGTGACCTGCTCGGCCGAGAGCTTCGCGAGCACCGCCTTCTCCTCGCGGGTCGCGGGGGCGTCGACGCGGGCGTAGGCCGGGTCGCCGAACCTGGCCGTCAGGTCGCCGTAGTGCTCGCTCGGCGAACGGCCGGTGGTGCCGATGATCTCCGCCGCGAGCAGCGCCAGGATCAGGCCGTCCTTGTCGGTGGTCCACACCGAGCCGTCCCGCCTCAGGAACGACGCCCCGGCGCTCTCCTCGCCGCCGAAGCCGAGCGAACCGTCCAGCAGCCCCGGTACGAACCACTTGAACCCGACCGGGACCTCCATCAGGCGCCGCCCCAGGTCGGCGGCCACCCGGTCGATCATGCCGCTGCTCACCAGCGTCTTGCCGACCCCGGCGTCCGCGGGCCAGCCGGGCCGGTGGGAGTACAGGTAGGAGATGGCCACGGCGAGGTAGTGGTTGGGGTTCATCAGCCCGCCGTCGGGGGTGACGACGCCGTGCCGGTCGGCGTCGGCGTCGTTGCCGGTGGAGACGGCGAAGGCGTCCCGGTTGGAGATCAGCGAGGCCATCGCGTACGGCGACGAGCAGTCCATCCGGATCTTGCCGTCCCAGTCGAGGGTCATGAACCGCCACGTCGGGTCGGTCAGCGGGTTGATCACCGTCAGGTCCAGCCGGTGCCGGTCGGCGATCTCCCCCCAGTAGGCGACGCTCGCCCCGCCCAGCGGGTCGGCGCCGATGCGCACCCCGGCCGCCCGGACGGCGTCCAGGTCGAGCACCGAGGGCAGGTCGTCCACGTAGTGGCCGAGGAAGTCGTACCGGACGGTCGTGTCGGCGGCCAGCGCCCTGGCGTAGGGGACCCGCCGGACCTCCTTCAGGCCGTCGGCGATCAGCGCGTTGGCCCGGTCCTGGATCCACGAGGTGGCGTCGGTGTCGGCCGGTCCGCCGTGCGGCGGGTTGTACTTGAAGCCGCCGTCACCGGGCGGGTTGTGCGAGGGGGTCACCACCACGCCGTCGGCCCGCCCGCCCGTCCGGCCGCGGTTGTACGCCAGGATCGCGTGCGAGACCGCCGGGGTCGGGGTGTAGCCGTCCCGGTCGTCGACCATGACCGTCACGCCGTTGGCGGCGAAGACCTCCAGCGCCGACACCCGTGCCGGTTCCGAGAGCGCGTGGCTGTCGGCGCCCAGGAACAGCGGGCCGTCGACGCCCTGGGCCGCCCGGTACTCCACGATGGCCTGGCTGGTCGCGAGGATGTGGTCCTCGTTGAACGCCACGTTCAGCGAGGAACCCCGGTGTCCCGACGTGCCGAAGGCGACCCGCTGGCCGACCTCGCCCGGGTCCGGACGCAGGGCATAGTAGGAGGTCACCAGGCGGGCCACGTCCACCAGGTCGGACGGCTCGGCGGGCCGCCCCGCGCGTTCATGCGTCATCGCACTCTCCTCACATCGCTCCTGTGCCAACCGTATCCACGCGTATCCGGACAGGGGTTGGCAACCCACCGCATTTCTCCCGGCATCCCTGCCCTCGGCTCCGGATGTCATCCCCCGTTCCCCCGACGCCGCGCGTCGTTGACAACGTTGTCATCGCCGTCGTACCTTCACCCTGTTTGCCCGCTCGGCGGGTGAAGGAACGGTTCGCGACCCCGACAGCCGGAGGATCTCCTTGCCCAGTCGCGTGGCGGCCCCGGCCGTCTGCCCCAGCACCGCGCCGCCGCGCGTCCCGGGGGCCGCAGGATGACCGCTCTCGCGATCGACATCGGGGGGACCAAGTTCGCCGCGGCGCTGGTCGGCCCGGACGGGACCATGGCGCGCCGGACGGAGACGCCGGTCGGCGCCGACCCCTCGGCGACCCTGGCCGCGCTGGTCCGTGAGGTGACGGGCGGGGAGGGAGCGGCCGGCGCCGCCCGCCCCGGCGGCCCGGCGGGGGACCTCCCGCGAACCCCGGCCGGGATCGGGATCGGCTCGGCCGGCCCCCTGGACGCCGTCGCCGGCACGGTGAGCCCGGTCAACATCCCCTCCTGGCGTGACTTCCCCCTGACCGGAGCGGTGGGCGAACTCCTTCCGGGCGTCCCCGTCGTCCTGGCGGGCGACGCGCAGTGCATGGCGCTGGGGGAGTGGTGGCGGGGCGGGCACGGTTCGCGCTCCCGGGCCCTGCTGGGCATCGTGGTCTCCACCGGGGTGGGGGGCGGGCTCGTCCTCGACGGCGTCCCCTACCTGGGGCCGACCGGAAACGCCGGGCACATCGGCCACATCTCCGTGGACCGCGACGGGGAGCTGTGCCCCTGCGGCGCGATCGGCTGCCTGGAGACGATCGCCAGCGGACCGGCCATGGTCCGCTGGGCGCTGGCGAACGGCTGGGGTCCCGCCGTTCCCGGTCCGGACGCGCGGGCGCTCGCGGCGGACGCCGCGCGCGGCGTCCCCGTCGCCCGGACGGCCTTCCAGCGGGCCGCCGACGCGCTGGCCGTGGGCGTCCTCACCACGGCGGCGCTCTTCGACATCGACGACGTCGTCATCGGCGGCGGCGTGTCCGGGGCCGGGGAGCTCCTGCTCGCCCCGCTGCGCCAGGCCGTCGCCAAGCAGGCCGGTCTGGGGTTCCTGCGCCGCCTGACCGTCGGACGCACCTCGCTGGAACGTGACGCCGGGCTGTACGGGGCCGCGGCCCTGGTCCTGCCGCCGGGGACGAGAACGCCACCGGGGGACCGGCCGCCATCGGGAGACTGACCGCCGCCGGGACCGCCGGAACGGGACCGGATCGTGAGGGCGGAGCCGCCGGAGCCGCCGGAGCCGTCGGAGCCGCCGGAGCCGCCGGGACCGCCGGGACCGGGGCCCGGACAGGATCGTGGGTGCGGGCCCGCCGGAGGGTCGGCGCCCGGACAGAGGACCCCCGGGGCGACGCCGCCGGAGGGGAAGACCGCCGACGCAGGTCGGCGCAGAACGCCGAAGGGACCACATCCATGAGCCCACTCGCCGTCCAGCTCTACTCCGTACGGGAGGAGGCGGCCACCGGCCGCCCCGCCGTCCTCCGCGCGATCGCCGGCATGGGGTACGGCGCGGTCGAACCGTACGACGTCCATCTCGATCCCGAGGGACTGCGGGACGACCTCGCCGAGGCCGGGCTCGCGGTGTGCAGCGCGCACGCCCCGCTGCTCGGCGAGGAGCGCGCGGCGGCGCTGGCCGGGGCGGTCACCGTCGGCGCGGACACCGTCGTCGTGCCCTTCGCGCCCGCCGAGTGCTTCGCCGACCGGGAGGGGGTGGAGTCGCTGGCCGCGCGCATCGGCGAGGCGGCCCGCGAGGCCGCCGACCACGGCCTGCGCCTCGGCTACCACAACCACTGGTGGGAGCTGGAGCAACGGGTGGACGGCCGCCCCGCCCTGGAGGTGCTGGCGGACCTGCTGGACCCCTCGGTGCTGCTGGAGGTCGACCTGTACTGGGCGGCGACCGGCGGGGTGGACCCGGCCGGGCTGCTGGCCCGGCTGGGCGGGCGGGTGAGCCACCTGCACGTCAAGGACGGCCCCGCCACCCGGGAGGGGCCGATGACGGCGGTCGGGTCGGGCCGGGTCCCCATCGTGGAGGCGCTGAACGCCGCGCCGGACGCGACACGGATCGTGGAACTCGACCACTGCGCCGGCGACATGCTGCGGGCGCTCGCCGACAGCCACGCCTACCTGACGGACCTGGCCGCGACCGGGCGGGTGAGCCGATGACCGGCCCCGTCGGCCCCGTCGGCGTCGCCGTCGTGGGCTGCGGCACCATCAGCCACCAGTACCTGGCCAACCTCGTCTCCTTCCCGGGCGTGCGGGTGGTGGCCTGCGCCGACCTCGACCCGGGACGCGCCCGGGAGGTCGCCGAGCGGTACGGCGTGCCGGTGGCCGCCACCGTGCCGGAGGCGATCTCCCACCCCGGCGTGGAACTGGTCGTCAACCTCACGATCCCGTCCGCGCACGCCGAGGTGGCCATGGCCGCCGTCGGCGCCGGGAGGCACGTCTACAACGAGAAGCCGTTCACCGCCGACCGGGAGTCGGGCGCGGCGCTGGTCGAGGCCGCGGCGTCGGCGGGGGTGCTGCTGGGCAGCGCGCCCGACACCTTCCTGGGCGCCGGCATGCAGACCGCCGCCCGGATCGTCGCCGAGGGCGGCATCGGCACACCGCTCAGCGCCCTGACCCTGCTCCAGGGGCCCGGTCCCGAGTCGTGGCATCCCAGCCCGGAGTTCCTGTTCCAGCCGGGCGGCGGGCCGCTGTTCGACATGGGCCCCTACTACCTGACGGCCCTGACGACCCTGTTCGGCCCGGCGCGCAGGGTGGCCGCCGTCGCCCGCAGGGCCAGGGACGAGAGGGTCGTCGGCTCCGGCCCCAGGGCCGGGACGCGCTTTCCCGTCGAGGTCCCCACCCATGTGACCGCGCTCCTTGAGTTCGCCGCCGGGCAGGCCGCCACGATGGTGTTCACCTTCGACTCCCCGCTCCGCCGCGCCGGGTTCGTCGAGATCACCGGGACCGAGGCGACCATGCGGGTGCCCGACCCCAACACCTTCGGCGGCGAGGTCCGGCTGCGCCGGGCGGAGGACGAGGAGTGGAGGCCGGTGCCCACCGAGGGCACCGAGGCCGGTCGTGGCCTGGGCGTGCTCGACATGGCGCAGGCGATCCGCGAGGGGCGGCCGCACCGCGCCACCGGCGAGCTGGGCCTGCACGTCCTGGACACGATGATCGCCGTCGCCGAGTCGGCGGAGCGGGCCGCGTTCGTGGAGGTCACCGGCGACTGCCCGGTGCCCGAACCGCTGCCGAGGGGGTGGGACCCGGCCACGATCCGGTTCGGCTGAACCGGATCGTGGCCGGGTCGCGGGCCCCTTGCCTTTGTTACTCACTTGAGTTATTTATTACTCATGCAAGTAACAAAACCTCCGGGGCCCGCGGCCGTCGCGCGGCGCGCGCAGATCGTCGAGGCCGCCGTCGAGACCATCGCCGAGCTGGGCTACGGGCAGGCGTCCTTCGCGCGCATCGCCGAACGGGCCGGGCTCAGCAGCACCCGCCTGATCTCGTACCACTTCCGGGGCAAGGACGAGCTGATCGCCCGCATCGTCGCGGTGATCCACGGCGAGATCGGGGAGTTCATGTCCGCCCGGGTGCGGGCGGAGTCCACGGCGGCCGGCGCGATCAGGGCCTACATCACGGGCAACGTCGAGTTCATCGCGGCCAACCGCGCCCGGATGAGGGCGCTGTACGAGATCTTCGTCAACCACCGCCCCGAGGACGGCGAGGGGGCCCACGACGCCGCCGTCGACCTGGGGGTCCTCTCCCACGTCGAGGAGATCCTGCGCTGGGGGCAGCGGGAGGGGGAGTTCCGGGCCTTCGAGCCGAGGGTGATGGCGATGAGCATCCAGCGCTCCGTGGACGGGCTGGTCTTCCTGCTGGAGACCGGCACGGACGTCGACACCTCCGGCTACGCCTCCGAGCTGGCGACCATCTTCGACCTGGCCACCCGGAGCCGCGGGTGAGGCGGGACCGGCGCGCCGCGGCCGTGCTGATGCTGGTGGACCTCGTGCTGCCCGTCGCGCTCTACTACGTCCTGCGCGCGGCGGGCGTCGGCTACGTCGCCTCCCTGGTCCTCAGTTCCCTGGTGCCCGGCACCGGAACGGTCGTCACCCTCGTCAGGGAGCGCCGCCTGGACTCCATGGGGCTCTTCATGGTGAGCCTGATGCTGCTGAGCGCCGGGCTGTCGTTCGCCGGCGGCGACCCCAGGCTCCTGCTCCTCAAGGGCGCCCTGCTCATGGTCGTGGCGGGCGGCTGGTTCCTGGCCACCGCCCGCGGGCCGAGCCCGCTGGCCCTGCGGTTCTCCCGGCCACTGCTGGAGGGGCGGACCGGCGCCAGGCAGATGTCCTGGGACGAGCTGTGGGAGACCTCGCCGCGTTTCCGGCGCGTGTGGCGGGTCTCCACGGCCCTCTGGGGGGCTGGCGCGCTGGTCGACGCGGCCGTCCGGGTGGTGATCGCCCTGACCCTCCCGGTCGACGTGGCCGTCGGGCTGGGCGGCCTGCAGTACGGGGTCTTCCCGGCCGTGATGCTGGTGATCCTCAACGTCTACCAGGCCCGTGCCGGGCTCCACGACCCCCGCTCCGCGCTCTACCCCGCCCGGCCGGACGCCGTCGGCGTGCCGTCCGGGCCGGTCACCGGGCGTCCCGCCTGAGCAGGGCGCCCAGCCGGGCCACCGGCTCCCTCAGGCGCTCGGTGAGCGACCGCCGGGCCTTCGCGGCCGCGGGCATGTCGGAGAAGGCGGCCGCGGGAACGGCGTCGGAGGCGCCGATCGGCCTGAGGTCGTCCTCGGGCGGCTCCTCCAGCCGGGCGCGCAGGCGGGTGCGGATCTCGTCGGGCGTGTAGGCCTGACGGCGGCGCTCCGCCCGCGCTATCACCACGCCGGTGGCCGCGACGCCCGCGACGCCGGCCAGACCCAGTACCTTCCACCATCGCATGTGCCTACGCTATCGGAATGTCCGGCAAGAGCATCAGCCTCGATGAGGCCGTCAACCTGACCCGCACCGGCGACGTGTGGCTGTTCCGCGGCCGAACGGTGCCCGATCGAGCGATCCAGACCGTGACCAACAGCCCGGTCAACCACGTCGGCATGTCGGTCGTCATCGACGACATGCCCCCGCTGATGTGGCACGCCGAGCTGGGACGGTCGCTGCCCGACCTGTGGTCGGGGACCCACCAGCGCGGCGTCCAGCTGCACGACCTGCGCGAGGCCGTCACGGTCTGGGCGACCCGCTACGGCCAGCGCGGCTGGCTCAGGCAGCTGTCACCGGAGCCCTCCCGGGAGATGGAGGACGCCGTCCTGCGCACCGTCGCCCGGCTGGACGGCACGCCCTTCCCGTCCACGAGCAGACTCGCCGGCCGCTGGCTGAAGGGGCGCGTCCCCACGCTCCTCAAGCGGGCCGCGCAGGAGAACGCGCTGGAGAGCGCGTACTGCGCGGAGGTCGTCGCGGTCACCTACGAGGCGATGGGCCTGCTGCCCGGCGGGCGGCGTCCGAACTGGTACGACCCGGGCAGGTTCTGGAGCGGCGACGACCTGGAGCTGACGGGCGGGTTCCGCCTCGGGGGAGAGATCACCGTGAAGCTGGGGTGAAGCTGGGGCAGGGCCGCCCGTGAGGTCCCGCGAAGCCGGGGTAGGGCCCGTGGGGAACGGACGGCGGGCGCAACCCCCGGCGCCCGGCGTCCGAAGACACAGGCGGCGGTTCCCGGCTCCGCGGGTCCCGTCCGCCGTCGAATCAGGGGGATTGTCATGCCGGACACGGTGATCGTCGTCGGTGCGGGCCTGGCCGGCCTCGCGTGCGCCCTGCGGCTGCGTTCGGCCGGGATGGACGTGCGCGTCCTGGACGCGGCGGCGGAGGTGGGCGGCCGGGTGCGCACCGACGTCGTGGACGGCTTCCGGCTGGACCACGGCTTCCAGGTGTTCAACACCGCCTATCCCGAGGCGGCCCGCGTCCTCGACCTGGGCGCCCTGGACCTGCGCGCGATCCCGTCGGGGGTGATCTCCTTCGACCGGGGGCGGCGGGAGCGGCTCATGCTGCCCTGGCGCCACCCGTCCCAGGCGTTCAGCGGGGTGCTGGCCGACGTGGGCACGCCCGTGGACAAGGCGGTCCTGGCCGCGCTGACCACGCGTGACATCGTGCTGCCGGCGAGCAGGCTGCGCGCCGGGCGCGAGCGCACCACGCTGGAGGAACTGAAGCACTGGGGCGTCTCGCCCAAGATGGTGGAGAAGCTGATCCGTCCCTTCCTGGCGGGCGTGCTGCTGGAGCGGGAACTGGAGACCTCCAGCCGCTTCTTCCACCTGATCTGGCGCTGCTTCGCGCGCGGCACGATCGCGGTGCCCGCGCTCGGCATGGGGGAGATCACCCGCCAGCTCGCCTCCCGTCTCCCGGCGGAGACGATCACGCTGGAGACCCCGGTCATCGCGGTGACCGAGGAGGGGGTGGAGACGGCCCAGGGCGGGACGATCCCGGCCCGCGCCGTGGTGGTGGCGACCGACCCCGCCATGGCCGCCGCGCTCCACCCGGGGCTGGAGATCCCCGCGATGCGCTCGGTGACGACCTTCTACCACGCCGCCTCGCGCCCGCCCACGGAGGACGCCACCCAGTTCGTGGACGTGCAGGGGGAGATCACCGACACCCTGGTCATCAGCAACACCGCGCCCGCGTACGCCCCGCCGGGCCGCGCGCTGATCTCCACGTCGGTGCTGGGGATGCTCACCGACGCCGACGAGCCCAGGGTGCGCGCGCGGCTGGCTCAGATCTACGACATCGACGCCTCCGGCTGGGAACACCTGGCGACGTACGCCGTCGAGGGGGCGCTGCCCGCGATGACGCCGCCGTTCTCCCTGCGCAGCCCGGTCCGCCTCGGGCCGGGACGCTACGTGTGCGGCGACCACCGCGACACCGGTTCGCAGCAGGGGGCCCTGGTCTCCGGGCGCAGGGCGGCCGACGCCGTCCTGGCCGAGCGACGCTGAAAGGGGCGGGGGTCGCCGAACGGGGCGGGGCCCGGGCCGGTCGCGTCGGTCGTGCCGGGGGGGAGGGGAGGGCGGGGGCTCAGGCCAGCCGGGCGGGGAAACCGCCGGTGGCGATCGGGCCCCAGCGCTCCGGGGTGACGCGCAGCAGCGACTTGCCCTGCCGCGTCATGGCCTCGCGGTACTCCGCCCAGTCCGGGTGCTCGCCGGAGATCGACCGGTAGTACTCCACCAGCGGCTCGAGCGCCCCGGGCAGGTCGAGGACCTCGGCCGTGCCGTCCACCTGCACCCACGGGCCGTCGAAGTCGTCCGACAGGACCACGACGCTCACCCGGGGGTCGCGGCGCGCGTTGGCGACCTTGGCGCGCTCGGGATAGGTGGACACCACGATGCGGCCCTCGGCGTCGAGACCGCAGGTCACCGGGGACGCCTGCGGCCTGCCGTCGGTCCGTGCCGTGATGACCAGCGCGCGGTGGCGGTCACGGAGGAAGCCGAGCAGCCGATCACGGGAGACGGTCTCGTTGGTGGCGATCCTGGGGCTCATGTTCCCACTGTACGTGGGTGGGACGAACCGGCATTCACGCCCCGACGAATGGAAAATAGCTATCTTTCTTGGGAGATATGTAGTCAAGAGTGTTCTAATGGGGCATTTGGCATCAAATTTCAGGGAATTGATCTCTAATACAGCATGTGAGCGGTTCTGGCCCGTACGGCCGGAGCGGCTCATCCGCCCGAACAAGGAGATAACCGTGAAGCAGAAGTCTCTTCTGGCATCGGCCCTGACCGTGCTCGCGCTGACCGCCGCCCCCGTCGCCGCCGAGGCCGGGACCGGCGCCTTCGCGCGCACCCTCTCGCCGACGCCGGTTCCCACGGACATGACCTCCCCGCCGGCGGAGAGCGCCTCGCCCACGGATTCCGTCATGCCCACGGACGGCGCCTCGCCGTCGGCGGGCGCCGCGGGCGAACCGTTCGGTCCCGCCTGCGCCTCCCTGCCCACCAGCGGGGCGGGCAGCCCGGCCGAGATGGCCACCCAGCCGGTCGCCACCGCGGCCTCTTCCAACCCCGAGCTCTCCACGCTCGCGCAGGCCATCGAGCAGGCCGGCCTGACCGAGACGCTCAACTCCGCCCAGGACATCACGGTGTTCGCGCCGACCAACGACGCGTTCGACAAGATCCCGAAGGACACGCTCGACAAGGTCCTGGCCGACAAGGAGCAGCTCACCAAGCTCCTGACCTACCACGTCGTGGAGGGGAAGAAGACCCAGCAGGATCTCGCCGACGGCGAGCTGACCACCATGCAGGGCGGCACGCTCACCGTCAAGGGCTCCGGCCAGGAGTACACGGTCAACGACGCCAAGATCGTCTGCGGCAACGTCCAGACCTCCAACGCCGTCGTCTACCTGATCGACACGGTCCTCATGCCCAAGTGAGCACGGTGTCCGAGGCGGCCAGGGCCCGCAAGGGCGGGCCGTGACGCCGGCCGGACCCTGATCCGGCCGGTCGGGCCCGTGGTCCGACGGAGGGGTGCCCGCGGGAGGCGCCCCTCACCCGTGTCCGGGGCTCGCCCCGCGCCCTTCCCGGGCTCGCGCCCGGTGTCCTTCTCCCCGGCTCCCGGCCCCCGGCCCCCGGTCCCCGGCTCCCGGTCCCCGGGGCGCCCTCGCCACGCCCGCGGCTCCCTCGCCCCGCCGTCTTCGCTCCCGCCCGTGCCCGGGAACGTCCTCCCGGCATGCCCCGGGAACCTCTTCCCGGCATGCCCGGGACGTCCATCCCGCCTGCCCGCCGCCTGCCCGCCCCGTCCGCACCTCCCGCCCCACCCGTTCCGGACCCTTCCGTCCCCGTCTCCGCCCAGTTCGGGCCCGCATCCCGCGCCCGCGCCGCGATGACCGGGGACTATCCCGCCGATCATGGGGTAACTGGGGCGGGACATGGAAGGCGGAGGCATGAGCATCAAGGACAGGTTCGGGCCGCGGGCGCGGCGGTTGCGCTCGGTGGCCCGCAAGGTCTTCGGCTGGAAGGACCTGCGACCCGGGCAGCTCGACGCCATGCGTCACCTGCTCGACGGCGGTGACGCCCTCGTCGTCATGCCCACCGGCAGCGGCAAGTCGGCCGTCTACCAGGTGCCCGCGCTGCTGCTCGACGGCCCCACCGTGGTCGTCTCGCCGCTGATCGCCCTGCAGCGCGACCAGGTCGCCGGGCTGGCCGAGGCCGACGCCGGGGGCGCGGTGGCGGTCAACTCCGCCCAGTCCGGGGCGGAGGCGTCACTGGAGGAGGTACGCGCCGGCACCACCGAGTTCGTCTTCCTCTCGCCCGAGCAGCTCGCCAAGCCGGAGACGGTGGAGCGGCTGCGGGCCGCGCGCCCCTCGCTGATCGCCATCGACGAGGCGCACTGCGTGTCGGCGTGGGGCCACGACTTCCGGCCCGACTACCTGCGGCTCGGACAGGTCATCGAGCGGCTCGGCCACCCCCCGGTGGTGGCGCTGACCGCCACGGCCACCCCGTCGGTGCGCGAGGAGATCGTCGCCGCCCTCGGCCTGAGGAACGTCCGCCAGATCGTGCGGGGCTTCGACCGGCCCAACATCGACCTGGAGGTGCGGCGCTTCGTCACCCAGGAGGACCTGCGGCGGGCGCTGGTGGAGGACGCCACGTCCCGCGAGGGGCTCGGCCTCGTCTACGTGGCCACCCGCAAGGCCGCCGAGGAGTACGCCGCCGCGCTGCGCGAGGCCGGCCGCAGGGCCGAGCCCTACCACGCGGGCATGAAGGCGGCCGACCGCCACCGGATCCACGAGATGTTCCGCGACGACGAGCTGGACGTGGTCGTGGCCACCTCGGCGTTCGGCATGGGCATCGACAAGCCGGACGTGCGGTTCGTGCTGCACGCCTCCCCGCCGGAGTCGCCGGACTCCTACTACCAGGAGATCGGCCGCGCCGGACGCGACGGGAAGCCGGCCGCCGCGGTGCTGTTCTACCGCCCGGAGGACCTCGGGCTGCGCAGGTTCTTCGCCGGGGGCCGCGCCGACGAGGAGCTCCTGCTGCGGGTCGCCACGCTGGTGCACGAGCACGGCGGCGCCGTACCCGCCGGTGAGCTGCGCGGCGTGCTCGACATCGGCGCCACCCGGCTGACCCGGGTCGTCAACCTGCTGGAGCGGGCGGGCAGCGTCCGGGTCACCCGCAAGGGCGACCTGCGCCGGGTGCCCGGCGCGCCCGGTCCCGAGGCGTCCACCGCCCGCGCCGTCGAGCTGGACGAGACCCGCCGCCGCATCGACGACTCCCGGATCGACATGATGCGCGGGTACGCCGAGACCACGGGCTGCCGCCGCCGGTTCCTGCTGGAGTACTTCGGCGAGCCGCGCGAGCGCGCCTGCGACGCCTGCGACACCTGCCGGGCGGGCCTGCCCGAGGAGGCCGAGGCCGAGACGGAGGGGCCGTTCGCGATGCACGCCCGGGTGCGGCACAGCGCCTGGGGGGCGGGGATGGTGATGAGCAGGGAGAGCGACCGGATCACCGTGCTGTTCGACGAGGTCGGCTACAAGACGCTCTCGCTGGAGGCCGTGGAACGCGAGGATCTCCTGGTCGCCGCCGGGTGACCGGCCCGGGGGCCCGCCGGTGACCTCTCACGTCACCCGCCGCGCCCGGTGTGACGTCCGGCGGGCCGGGTCAGCCCTCGGTCTTGCGGCCGACCCCGCCCATCGACCACGTCCGGTCGGGTCCCCGGGTCGTGAGCGGGTTGTCGGGACGCCAGTGGCGGAGGTGGACCAGGCCGGGCTCGACGAGCTCCAGCCCGTCGAAGAAACGCAGCACCTGGTCGCTGGTGCGCGAGGCGTCCTCCTGGCGGCCCAGGACGCGCCGGTAGATGTCGACCAGCGGGCCGGCCGCCTCCGGCCGCGTGTCGAAGACGACGTGGGCGATGGCGAAGTGGCTGCCGACCGGTACCGCCTCGCGCAGGACGGCGACGCTCTTGTGGGGGTCGTCCTCGTCGGGGATGAACTGCAGGGCCGACAGGATCAGCACGGCCACCGGCCGCTCCAGGTCGATCAGGCGCCGCAGCTCGGGGTCGGCGAGCAGCTCCCGCGGGTGCAGCACGTCGCCCTCGACGACGGTGGTCCTGCCGTCGGTGGCGAGCATGGCGCGGGAGTGGGAGAGCACCACCGGATCGGTGGCGACGTAGACCACCCGGGTCTCCGGCTCGATCTCCTGGGCCACCTCGTGCGCGCTCCGGCGAGTGGGCAGCCCGGAGCCGATGACGACGAACTGCCTCATGCCCTGCTCGACGAGGTGACGCACCACCCGGCCGAGGAAGGCGTGGGACTCCTGGGCCATGGCCCTGATCTCCGGCGCGACGGCGAGCACCCGCTCGGCCGCCTCGCGGTCGGCGGCGAAGTTGTCCTTGCCGCCCAGGAAGTAGTCGTTCATCCGGGCGACGTTGGGCACGCTCGTGTTCAGCCCGGACGCGGGCCGCCTGGCGGCGTCGCTCATGCGTCGTCCTCTCCGTTACCTGTGACACTAAAGAACCGCACGTCCGGTGAACGGATGTCAAGTCCCGTGCCGGATCCGGGGGGCCCGGACCGCCCCGGACCTGTTCGGCCCCGGCCCGCCCGCCACGCGTCAGTCCTTGACCCCGACCCCGCCGACCACCCAGATCGAGTCCGGGCGATGCGGCCCCGTCTCGTCCGGCCGCCAGTCGGGGACGTAGACCAGGCCCGGTTCGACGAGTCTGAGCCCGTCGAAGAAGCGCCCGACCTCCGCCATGGTCCGCAGGTTGCCGCGATGGGGGCCGGCGATCGACCCGCGCTCGCGGTAGAGGGCGGAGAGCTTGGCCGTCGTCTCCGGGCGCAGGTCCGAGACCGCGTGCGAGAGGGCCAGATGGCCGCCGGGCACCAGGGCCTTCTGCAGGGCGGTCGTGATCTGCATGGCCTCGACGTCGTCGCTGAGGCGGGTCAGCGACGAGAAGAGCAGGACGGCCACGGGGGCGTCCAGGTCGATCGTGGCGGTGAGGCCGGGGTGCCGCAGCAGCCGCTCTGTGTCCCGGACGTCGGCCTCGACGGCGACGGCCGGACCGTCCTCGCGCAGCACGGCCCGGGTGTGGACGACCATCATCGGGTCCCGGTCGACGTGGACGACCCGCGCGTCGGGCGCGAGATCGCGCAGGATCCGGTGCACGCTGTGCTGGGTCGGCAGGCCGCAGCCGATGTCGACGAACTGGCGGACGCCGGTCCCGACGAGGAACCGCAGGACGCGGCGGTGGAACCTGTGGCCCTCCCTGGTCAGGGCGGGAAGTTCGGGGGCCAGCTCCAGCGCCATCCGCGCGGTCTCGCGGTCGGCGGCGAAGTTGTCCTTGCCGCCCATGTAGTAGTCGGACATCCGGCCCGCGTTCGGGGTCGTGGGGTCGAACCTGAGACGGTCGGGCGGTGGCGACGCCATCATGTCCTCCGTCCAGCGATGCGGCCTGCAGCGGACATTATCGGCCTTTCGGCCATGGTGTGACGCCTTTTCTGCGTGTTCTCTCTACATATGTCCTTATATGTCGTCTTCAGTCGGAATGTTTGCCTGTAAGTTCCGTCCCGGAGCGCGGTCAGCGGCAGGCCTCCAGGTGCCGGCCTCCCCTCGGGGGCAGGGCGAAGGCCGCCCACACCGCCTTGCCGCGGTTCTCCAGCGGAGCCCAGCCCCACGTCTCGCTGACGCCGTCGATCAGTTGGAGTCCTCGCCCGCACTCGGCCTCGTAGTCGGGCTCGCGCAGGCGCGGGGCCCGGTCGCCGGGGTCGGTGACCGCGCAGAGCATCGAGTGCCCGGTGTGGCAGAGGATCACCGTGACCTCGGGGAGGGGGCGGGCGTGCGCGGCCCCCGGCGTACCGTGGCGCAGCGCGTTGGTCACCAGTTCGGAGACCACGACGCCGGTGTCGTCGATCAGCGGTTCGAGTTCCCAGGCCCGCAGGGAACGGACGGCGAACTCGCGGGCCGTCCGCGCCGCGCACGGGTCGTGGTGCAGGCTGCGGACGGCCATCTGCATCTGGTCGGCGCGGCCCTCGCCGCCGCTCCAGAAGGGCACGCCGTTCGGGGGGAGCACGTCGTCGAGCATCGACAACCACCGTTCCCACCCGCCGGCCTGGGGTCGGACGGGTGTGGCTTCGTGTCTTCGGTAACCAGTCATCGGAGACCTTGGGGGTGGGCGACCGTGGGCGAGTAAAGATCCGTTTTAGCAATCTTGCACGCCGTTATGTGCATAGGCAAGTACAGATGCACGTGCATCTGCACAAAACCCCCTATGCTCGTGGTGTTGTCCCCTCCCAAATCCCGAGAGGCGAGGATGAATCCGCCGTACAACGGCATGTCGGCCGCCCAGATGGACGGCGTCGTCTGGCGCAAGAGCCACTTCAGCAACCCGAGCGGCAACTGCGTGGAGATCGCGGAGCTTCCCGACGGCCGGGTCGCCATGCGCAACTCCCGTGACCCCGAGGGGCCCGCGCTCGTCTACACCCGCCACGAGACGGACGCCTTCGTCCGCGGGGTCAAGAGCGGGGAGTTCGACGACCTGATCGCCTGACCGCCGTCCGGCGATGGTTGAAGGATGGAATTCTCTCTGGTCCGTACAGGACGGGCGGAGTACCGTGAAGGGTCGCGATCGCCGTGAACGATGGGCGACGGCTCGTCCCCGCGCCCGAAGGACTGCAGATGATCACACCTCATGCCGACGGCGGACCGGCCACCCCGCTCTCGATGGCAGCGCCGAGGGGCAACTCGACCGTGCTGCGGATCGTCCTGGGCGCGCAGCTGCGCCGCCTGCGGGAACAGCGCGGCATCACGCTGGAGGACGCGGGGTACGCGATCCGCGCCTCGCACTCGAAGGTCAGCCGCATGGAGCTCGGCAGGGTCGGCTTCCGGCTCAGGGACGTGGCCGACCTGCTGACGCTGTACGGGGTGACCGACGAGAGCGAGCGGGAGCCGTTGCTCTCCCTGGTGGAGAAGGCCAACCTCACCGGCTGGTGGCACAACTACAGCGACGTGCTGCCCGGCTGGTTCGAGACGTACGTGAGCCTGGAGGAGGCCGCGACCGGCATCCGCAACTACGAGGTGCAGTTCGTGCCGGGCCTGCTGCAGAGCGAGAGCTACGCGCGGGCCGTCGTCCAGCTCGGCTTCCCCACGGCGTCCCCGGCCGAGGTCGACCGGCGGGTGCGGCTCCGCCTGGCACGCCAGCGGCTCCTGCACCGCCCCGACCCGCCCCACCTGTGGGCCGTGCTCGACGAGGCCGTGCTGCGGCGCCCCCTCGGCGGCGCCGAGGCGATGTGCGAGCAGATCGACCACATCCTGCGTGCCCTCGAACTTCCCAACGTGACCGTCCAGATCGTGCCCTTCAGCGTCGGCGGCCACGCCGCGGCCGGAGGGCCCTTCAGCGTCCTTCGCTTCTCCCAGCCCGACCTGCCCGACGTGGTCTACATGGAGCAGCTCACCAGCGCCGTCTACCTGGAGAAGCGCGAGGACGTCGACCGCTACCTGGAGGTCATGGAGCGCCTGTGCATCGAGGCCGAGCCGACCACGCGCACCCGTGAGATCCTGCTGGGCATCCGCGAGGGGTTCCGGCGCCGCCGCTGAGCGCGCCACGCGTCCCGGACGCGGCTCCGGGTGCCCTCACGCCGCGCCGGTCCGGGTGCCCCCTCAAGATCCCTCGTGCGAGGACTTCGAGGGCGCTCCCGCGTGTCCGAGCCGCAACCGCGGCGGGGGGCCGTACGAAGATGGATGAATGAGATGTCTCGTGACCGGCGCGACCGGATACATCGGGGGACGGCTGGTCCCCGAACTGCTGGACGCGGGTCATGAGGTCCGCTGCATGGCGCGCTCGGCCGGACGCCTACGCGACCAGCCGTGGGCCTCGCGGGTCGAGGTCGCCCAGGCCGACGCGACCGACGCCGGACAGGTGGACGAGGCCCTCGAGGGCGTCGACGTCGTCTACTACCTGATCCACACGATGGGCGGGGGCGGCGGCGTCGGCGGCAAGGACTTCGCCGCGGCCGACCGCGAGGCGGCCACCACCTTCGCCGCCGCGTGCGAGCGGGCCGGGATCCGCCGCGTCGTCTACCTGGGCGGCCTGGCGCCCGACGAGAAGCTCTCGCCGCACATGAGCTCCCGTGCCGAGGTGGGGGAGATCTTCCTGGGGTCCGCCGTCCCCGCGGTGGTGCTGCGTGCGGCGATGATCATCGGTTCCGGATCGGCCTCCTTCGAGATGCTGCGCTACCTCACCGAGCGGCTTCCGGTGATGACGACGCCGCGCTGGGTCTCCACCAGGACCCAGCCCATCGCCATCCGCGACGTCCTGCGCTACCTGGTGGCCTGGGCGGGCGTGCCGGAGGAGGTGAACCGCTCCTTCGACATCGGCGGCCCCGACGTGCTGACCTACGCCGACATGATGCGCGTCTACGCCGACGTCGCCGGGCTGACCCGCCGGTTGATCATCCCGGTCCCGCTGCTCAGCCCCGGCCTGTCCAGCCACTGGGTGGGGCTGGTCACCCCCGTCCCCGCCGGGCTCGCCCGCCCGCTGGTGGAGTCGCTGCGCAACGAGGCGGTCTGCGGCGAGCACGACGTCGCCCGGTACGTCCCCGATCCGCCCGGCGGCCTGATCGGGCTGCGGCGCGCGGTCGAGCTCGCCCTGAAGAAGATCAAGGAGGCCGAGGTCACCACCCGCTGGTCCTCGGCCTCCACCCCGGGCGCGCCCAGCGACCCGCTGCCCACCGACCCCGGCTGGGCGGGCGGCAGCCTCTACCTCGACGCGCGGGCCCGCCGGGTGAACGCCTCCCCGCGGCAGCTCTGGGAGGTCGTCGAGGCGATCGGCGGCGAGGCCGGCTGGTACTCCCTGCCCATCGCCTGGCAGGTGCGCGGCCTCATGGACCGCGCTGTCGGCGGCGTGGGGCTGCGCAGGGGACGCCGCGACCCCCGGCGTCTGCGGGTGGGCGACTCGGTCGACTTCTGGCGGGTCGAGGAGGTGCGGCCGGGCCGGCTGCTGCGGCTGCGGGCGGAGATGCGGCTGCCGGGCCTGGCCTGGCTGGAGATGCGGGTGCTCGAACACGAGGGGGAGACCGTCTACGGCCAGCGGGCGATCTTCCATCCGCGCGGCCTGTCCGGGCACCTGTACTGGTGGTCGGTCTCGCCCTTCCACACCCTGATCTTCGGCCGGATGCTGCGCAACGTGGCCGCCGCCGCCGAGCACGGCCCGGTCTCGCCCCGCCCGTCCCGGGGAGCCGTCACGCAGACCGGCACCGAAGCCGACACAGGAGCCGACACAGGAGCCGACGCCGGAGCCGTCACGGAGTCCGACGCCGGGACCGACGCCGACGCCGGGGCCGGAACGGGGACCGGCGGCGGCACGGGCGCCGGCGCCGGGGACGACCGGGCCGCGTCCGGTGCCCCGCGGGACCGGAACGCCTAGCGGGGCGGGCGCGCCGCCGCGACCAGGCCCGTCTCGTAGGCGACGATGACGAGCTGGGACCGGTCGCGCGCGGCGAGCTTGCCGAGCAGGTGACCCACGTGCGTCTTCACCGTCGCCAGGCTCAGCGTCAGGCGATCGGCGATCTCGGTGTTGGACAGCCCCCGCGCGATGAGCTCCAGCACGTCGCGCTCCCGGCCGGTGATCCCCTCCAGCCCGCGTCCGGGCGGGCGCGCCGGTTCCGGACGCCGGGAGAACTCGGCGATGAGACGGCGCGTCACCGTGGGGGCGAGCAGGGCCTCGCCGGAGGCGACCACCCGGATCGCGGAGAGCAGGCCGGCCGGCGGGGTGTCCTTGAGCAGGAAGCCGGCGGCCCCGGCACGCAGCGCCGCGTAGACGTACTCGTCCAGGTCGAACGTGGTGAGCATCAGCACGTGCGCCCCGGGGACGCCCTCGGGGCCGCAGATGCGCCGGGTCGCCTCGATGCCGTCCATCCGCGGCATCCGCACGTCCATCAGCACCACGTCCGGCGACTCGGCACGGGCCAGCTCCACCGCCTCGGCCCCCGTCCCGGCCTCGCCCACCGCCACCAGGTCGGGCGCGGTGTCCACCAGCAGCCGGAAGCTGCCGCGCACCAGCGCCTGGTCGTCGGCGACGAGCACCCGGATCACGACGCCTCCCCGCGCACCGTGCGGGCCTCCTCGTACGGCGCGGGTGTCTCCCCGTACGGTATGCGGGCCGAGACGGCGAAACCGCCCGGCGGACGGCGCCCGGCCGTGAAGCTCCCGCCGTAGGCGGCCACCCGCTCGCGCATCCCGATCAGCCCGTGCCCGCCCTCCCCGGGCGGCACCCGCCCGCCGGGCCCGTCGTCGACGACCTCGACCCGGACCTCGCCCCCGGCCTCGCCGCGCGACGCCGTGACCGAGACCCGGCACCGGGCGGGGGCGGCGTGCCGGACGACGTTGGTCAGCGCCTCCTGGACGATCCGGTAGACCGACAGCTCCACCCCCTCGGGCAGACCGGCGGCGCGCAGGTCCAGCTCGACCCGCACCCCGGCCGTCGCCGCCCGCCCCGCCAGATCGGCCAGATCCGCCAGGCCGGGGGAGGGGAGGAGGGCGGGCGCGGCGTCGAGGTCGGAGCGGAGCACGCCCAGCAGCCGGCGCATCTCGGCCAGCGCTCCCCGGCTGGTGATCTCGATGACGCGCAGCGCGTCCGCGGCCTCCTCGGGACGGGCCGCGGCGACGTGGTTGGCGATGCCCGCCTTGACCGCGATCAGGCTCATGCTGTGCGCCACCACGTCGTGCATCTCACGGGCGATCCGGAGCCGCTCCTCGGCGACCGCCCGGTCGGCGAGCTGCTCGGCCGACCGCGCCGCGTAGGCGCGCCGCTCCCGCACGGCGCGGCCCGCGACCCAGGCTCCGCCCAGGAGCGCCACCCCCGTGAGCAGCGCGCCGGGCAGGCGGGACGCCGGGGGCGGGCCGGGGGTGCCCGCGGCGGAGAGCAGCAGGACGGCCACCGCGCCGCAGGCGCCGATGGCGAGGGTGGGTTCCCGGCGGAGCCGGGGCCGGGTGAGCGCCACCATGTAGGCCGCGAGGGCCGCCGCCACGAAGCCATCGTGTATCAGGCCGAACAGGACGGCGGTCAGGGAGGCCGCGAGGACGACGCAGAGGACGGTGAGCGGCCAGATCCGCCGCACCGCCAGCGGCAGGGTGAGCGCGGCCAGCGGCGGGAGCCAGGCCCAGGCGGGCACGGCCGGGTCGGGGGGACCGCCGAGCAGCAGGACGAGCGCGTACCCGGCGGAGGCGAGGGCGTCGAGGCGGACGAGCCGGCCGTGGCTCCAGCGGTGCGGGAAGAGCGGGTCGCCCGCGGTGAGGTCCACGGTGGAACCGTATCCCTCACGGCCGGGTCCCCACCTCCACCCGTGGGACGTCATCCTCCGGGTGGAAACCGCGCGGGCCCGGACGTGAGGGGGCGACCGACCGGCATACCCTCAACTTACTTTGTAAAGGCGTCCGCTCAAATCAAAATGATCATGAAATGAAAAAGAGGGGAAGACATCAGCGGTCGAGGGTGGCGGCCAGGTGCGCGGCAAGACCGGTGGAGGCGGCCTCGACCATCCGCAGCACCTCGGCGAACCCCTCGCGTTCGCCGTAGTAGGGGTCGGGCACCTCGGCGCCCCGCGGGGCGGCGGGGTCGAAGGAGCGGAACAGGCGCACGTCCGCGCCCGCCGGGGCGAGGCGGCGCAGCGCGCCCAGGTTGCGGGCGTCCATGGCCAGCACCAGGTCGATCCCCTCCCACCGGTCCGGCAGGAACTGCCGGGCGCGGTGCCGCGAGCCGTCGTAGCCGTGGTCGGCGAGCATGGCGGCGGCCCGCGCGTCCATCGGGCCGCCCTGGTGCCAGTCCCCGGTGCCCGCGCTGTCGACCGTGACGAGATCGGCCAGGCCGTGGTCGGCGAGGGTCTTCCTCAGCACGATCTCGGCCATGGGGGAGCGGCAGATGTTGCCCATGCACACCAGGCATATGTGATAGCTCATGCGTACAGGATGCCGTCTGGCGGGACGGTTCCGGCCGGCGTCCCCTCGCGGATCACGTCATCTCCGTCCCGGCCCGGCGCGACGGATGCGCGGGCCAGCTCTCCAGCAGGACGTGCAGGGCGTCCAGGCCCCTCTCCCAGGAGGTTCGCACGTCGCGGGAGTGACCGAATCCGCCGCCGGCCTCCAGGGTGACGTAGCCGTGGAAGGTGCTGCGCAGCAGGCGGCCCGCGTCGGTCAGGTCCGGTTCGGCCAGCCGGTACGCGCGCAGCATCGCGTGGGTGAGCTCGATGTTGCGCGCGTAGGCGGCGGATCCGGCGGCGACGGCGGGGTCCAGGCGCATCTGGGTCGCCGCGTAGCGGCCGGGGTGGGCCAGCGCGTACTCCCGGTAGGCGTTGGCGAACGCGGTCATGGCGTCCTTGCCGGCGCGGCCCGCGACCGCCGCGGCGATGTGGTCGGCGAGTTCGCCCGCGGCCAGCAGGGCGACGCGTTCCCGCAGGTCCTGAAGATTGCGGACGTGCGAGTACAGGCTCGCGTCCTTGACCCCGAAGCCTCGCGCCAGCGCGGACACGGTGAGGTTCTCGAACCCGACGGCGTCGGCCAGCTCCGCGGCCGCCCGTGTCACCCGTTCCGCCGTCAGTCCCGCGCGAGCCATGCGCCACCCTCGCCTTTCCTGGGATGTCCAGGCGTTCACTTAACGCAGGCAGGCATCGTAGCGTTCCGCGCCACGTGAGCGTCGTGTGCTCGGGCCGGTGGGCGGGGCGCGGGCGGGGTGTGGGCGCGGCGCGGAAGGTGTGCGCGCAGGGCGCGGGGGGCGGGGGGACCGCGCGTCGGGCCGGTGCGGTCCCCCCGCGTTCCGGGGGCGGGGCTAGCATGTCGCGCGACGGAACGGCATGGGAGGGGTGGGGTGTTGAAGGATCTCGGAGAGGGGCTCCGCGCCTTCTGGCGGGAGCGTCACCTGTGCACGCTGAGCACCGTGCGCGCCGACGGCACCCCGCACGTGGTCCCGGTGGGGGTGACGCTGGACGCCGACTCCGGGATCGCCAGGGTGATCACGTCGGGCGGGTCGCACAAGGTCCGGCACGTGCTGGCGGCGGGCGAAGAGGGCGCGGCGGTCGCGGTCTGCCAGGTGGACGGGCGGCGCTGGTCGACGCTGGAGGGGCGGGCGGTGATCCGTACCGACCCGGAGTCGGTCGCCGACGCCGAGCGCCGCTACGCCGAGCGTTACCGGGTGCCGCGCGAGAACCCGGCCCGCGTGGTGGTGGAGATCCGTCTCACCCGGGTGCTGGGCAATGTCTGACCCCGTCACCGGCCCCGCGACGGGCCCCGCGACGAGCCCCGGGCCCGGCTCCGTCGCCGGTCCCGCGACCGGCCCTTTCGTCGACTCCGCGGGCGATCCGGGGGCGGAACCGGTGACCGTGGTGGGGATCGGGGCGGACGGATGGGCCGGCCTGTCCAGGGCGGCGCGGTGGGAGCTGCACGCCGCCGAGGTGCTGATGGGCGGCGCGCGGCAGCTCGCGCTCGTTCCCGAGCCCAGTGCCGAGCGGGTGACGTGGCCCTCACCGTTGCTTCCGGCGCTGCCCGGCCTGATCGACGCCCACCGGGGTCGCAGGGTGTGCGTGCTGGCCAGCGGCGATCCCATGTTCCACGGGATCGGCGCGACCCTGGTGCGGCTGCTGGGCGCCGGCCGGGTCCGGGTGCTGCCGCACCCCTCGTCGGTCTCGCTGGCCTGCGCCCGGCTGGGCTGGGCCGCCGACCGGGTCGAGGTGGTCAGTCTCGTGGCGCGCCCGCCCGAGGTGCTGCACCCGGCCGTCCACGACCGCCGCCGCGTCCTGGTCCTGGGCGCCGACGGACGTACCCCGGCCGTGGTCGCCGCGCTGCTCGTCGCCCGGGGGTACGGGGCGAGCGCGATGACGGTCCTGGAGCGGCTCGGCGCCGCCGAGGAGCGGGTGGTCACCGGCACGGCCGCCGGGTGGTCCCTGCCGGTGGCCCACGACCTCAACGTGGTGGCCGTGGAGTGCCGGGCCGACGCCGGCGCGGTGGCGCTGCCCCGGCTGCCGGGCCTGCCGGACGGGGCGTTCGAGCACGACGGCCAGCTCACCAAGCGGGAGGTGCGCGCGGTCACGCTCTCCCGGCTGGCGCCCGTCCCCGGCGAGCTGCTGTGGGACGTCGGGGCGGGGGCGGGCAGCGTCGCCGTGGAGTGGATGCGCGCCCACCCGGACAACCGGGCCGTGGCGGTGGAGGCCCGCCCCGACCGGGCGGCGGCGGTCGCCCGCAACGCCGCGGCGCTGGGCGTCCCCGGGCTGAGGGTGGTGACCGGTGCCGCTCCCGGGGCGCTGGCGGGCCTGGAGCGGCCCGACGCCGTCTTCGTCGGAGGCGGGGTGACCGTGCCGGGGACGGTGGAGGCGTCCTGGGAGGCGTTGCGGCCGCGGGGCAGGCTGGTGGCCAACGCGGTGACCGTCGAGTCGGAGGCGGTCCTGGCCTCCTGGCACGGTGAGCTGGGGGGCGAGCTGGTGCGGCTGGCGGTCAGCAGGGCGGCGCCGGTGGGCGGGTTCACCGGCTGGCGGCCGATGATGCCGGTCACGATCTGGGTCGCGGTCAAGGGTGAGGGGGAGCGATGACGGTACGTTTCATCGGTGCCGGACCGGGCGCCGCCGACCTGGTGACCGTGCGGGGACAGCGGGCGATCGAGGCCGCGCCGGTCTGCCTGTTCGCCGGGTCGCTCGTCCCCCGGGAGCTGCTGGAGTCCTGCCCGCCGGGCGCGCGGATGGTCGACACGGCGAGGATGGCGCTGGGGGAGATCGTCGCGGAGATGGTCGCCGCCCACCGGGCCGGGCACGACGTGGCCCGGCTGCACTCGGGCGACCCGTCGGTGTTCAGCGCGATGGCCGAGCAGATGCGGCGGCTGGACGCCGAGGGGGTGCCGTACGAGGTGGTGCCCGGGGTGCCCGCGTTCGCCGCCGCCGCGGCGTCGCTGCGGCGCGAGCTGACCGTGCCGGGGGTGGGGCAGACGATCGTGCTGACCCGCACGGCGGTACGGGCCACCCCGATGCCCGAGGGCGAGGATCTCGGCACGCTGGGCCGGAGCCGGGCCACGATGGTGCTGCACCTGGCGGTGCAGCGGATCGGGGAGGTCGCGGCGGAACTCGTGCCCAACTACGGGGCCGACTGCCCGGTGGCGGTGGTCGCCAGGGCCAGCCGCGCCGACGAGGTGATCCTGCGCGGGACCCTGGCCGACATCGCCGGTCAGGTGCGGCGGGCCGGGATCCTGAGGACGGCGGTGATCGTGGTGGGCCGGGTGCTGACCGCCTCGGAGTTCCCCGACAGTCACCTGTACTCGGCCGCGCGCCGCCGTGACTGACCCGCGCGGTGCGGCGGGCCGCGGGCGATCCGGCCGGACGCGCCCGGGTGAAGGGTCTGACGGGCACGGCGGGCACGGCGGGACCGGACCGGGCGGGCCCGGCCGGCTCGTGCCGGGCGGGATCAGCCTGCGCGGCCGACGACGGTGCCGGCGCGGTCGATGACCACCACGTCCACGGACACCGGCGCCTCGCGCAGCACCCCGGCGGCGGTGCGGCGGGCCCCCTCGGCGACCAGGTCGCCCAGCGGCAGGCCCGCCTCCTGGCACAGGTGCAGCGCGTGCAGCGCCGTGTTGGCCTCCAGGACGCGAGCGGCCAGTTCCTCGTCCCCGCCCGCGGAGCGGACCAGCCCGGCCAGCATCGCCGGATCGACCTGGGAGCGCCCGGAGTGAAGGTCGAGGTGACCGTCGGCGAGCTTGGAGAGCTTGCCGACGCCCCCGGCGATGGTCAGCCGGGGGACGGGGTGCCTGCGCAGGTACTTCAGCACCGCCCCGGCGAAGTCGCCCATGTCCAGCAGCGCGTCCTCGGGAAGCCCGTACAGCTCGGCGGCGACCCTCTCGGAGGTGCTGCCGGTGCAGCCGGCGACGTGGGTGCGGCCCGCGGCCCTGGCCACGTCGATGCCGCGGCGGATGCTGTCGATCCAGGCCGAGCACGAGTAGGGCACCACGACGCCGGTCGTGCCGAGGATCGACAGGCCGCCCAGGATGCCCAGCCGAGGGTTCCAGGTCTTCTTCGCCAGCTCCTCGCCGCCCTCCACGGAGATCTCCACGAGCACGTCGCCGCTCCCGCCGTGCCGGGCCGCGACCTCGGCGACGTGCTCGCGCATCATCGTGCGGGGGACCGGGTTGATCGCGGGCTCGCCCACCGGCAGCGGCAGTCCGGGCTTGGTGACGGTGCCCACGCCGGGGCCGGCGCTGAAGACCACCCCGGTGCCCGGGGCGCCGTGCCGTACGGTCGAGGAGATCAGCGCGCCGTGCGTCACGTCGGGGTCGTCACCGGCGTCCTTGACCACCGAGGCCCTGGCCGAGGTCGCGCCGACGTTCCCGCCGGTGGTCCCACCGGCGGTCCCGGCGGTCCCGGTGGCGCCGGTGAGCTCCTCGGCGGCCAGGGCGAAGGCCGGGTGCCGCCCGCCGGGCAGGGTGATCCGCACCGGGTCGGGGAAGTCGCCGGTCAGCAGGGCGGTGTACGCGGCCGCGGTGGCCGCGGTCGCGCAGGCGCCGGTGGTCCAGCCGTGCCGCAGGGAAGTGCTCATGTTCCAAGCATCCGACGGTACGAGCGGGGAGAGGGGGCGGGGTGCCGAACATCCTGATCCTGGGCGGTACGGACGAGGCCAGGAGGCTGGCCGCCGCGCTGGCCGGGCGCGAGGGCACGCACGTGGTGTCGTCGCTCGCGGGCCGGGTGCGTGACCCGAGGCTGCCGGTCGGGGAGGTGCACGAGGGCGGGTTCGGCGGTCCCGGCGGGCTCGCGGCGTGGCTGGAGGAGCGGGGGATCGACACGGTGGTGGACGCCACGCATCCGTTCGCGGCCCGGATGACCGCCTCGGCGGTCGAGGCGACGGGCCGGGTCGGCCTGCCGCTGCTGATCCTGCGCAGGCCGGGCTGGCGGGCGGGCCCCGACGACGACTGGCGCTGGGTGGCGTCGCTGGAGGCCGCCGCCGAGCTGCTGCCCTCGCTGGGGGAGCGGGTGTTCCTGACGACCGGGCGCAGGAGCCTGCCGGTGTTCGCCGGTCTCGACGGCCACTGGTTCCTGGCCCGTTCGGTGGACCCGCCCGAGCCGCCGATGCCGCGCCGGACGCAGGTGCTGCTCAGCCGGGGGCCGTTCACCGTGGAAGGGGAGACGGCCCTGATGCGCGAGCATCGGGTGGGGGTGCTGGTGACCAAGGACAGCGGCGGTGAGATGACCACGGCGAAGCTGCGGGCCGCCCGCGAGCTCGGGCTGCCGGTCGTGATCGTGCGCCGGCCGCCCCCGCCCGCGGGGGTGCCCGCGGTGGGGGACGTGCCGGCCGCGCTCACCTGGCTGGAGGGCGCGGCCGCCCCCGGCGGGAGAGGCGGTGCCGGACACGGCG
>NZ_JBFABE010000022.1:0-38480 GCF_040640155.1 Streptosporangium sp. NPDC023615 | reverse complement strand
GGGACCGTGCCGGACACGGCGGGGACCGTGCCGGACACGGCGGGGACCGTGCCGGACACGGCGGGGACCGTGCCGGGCAGGGTGGAGGTCATGCCGGGTAGCGGCGGGGGGTGAAGACCACCCGGCCGCCACCCCGTTCGGCGACCCGGGTGGTGGAGGACCCCACCAGCAGCAGGCAGCGCATGTCGACCGCGGCCGGGTCCAGGTCGCCCAGGGTGGTGACGGTCACGCTCTCGGCGGCGCCGCCGACGTCGCGGCCGACGACCACGGGCGTCTCCGGGGCGCGGTGCTCCAGCAGCAGGTCGCGGGCGGCGGCCACCTGCCAGGTACGGCTGCGGGAGGCCGGGTTGTAGATGGCCAGGACCAGGTCGGCCCGCGCGGCGGCGCTGATCCGCCCGGCGACCACCTCCCACGGTTTGAGCAGGTCCGACAGCGACAGCACGCAGTAGTCGTGACCCAGGGGCGCCCCGGCCCGGCTGGCCACCGCGTGCGCCGCGGTCAGGCCGGGCAGCACCCGGACCGGCACGCCGGCGAACCTCGGCTCGCACGCCACCTCCAGCACCGCGCTGGCCATCGCGAAGACCCCGGGGTCGCCCGAGGAGACCACCGCCACCCGGGATCCGGCCACGGCCAGCTCCAGCGCGTGCGCGGCCCGTTCGGCCTCCACCCGGTTGTCGGTGGGGTGGCGGCGCTGGCGCGGGTTGGGCGGGACGCGGTCCAGGTAGGGGCCGTACCCGACGAGCTCGTCGACGGCGGCCAGCGCCTCCTGCGCCTCGGGGGTCAGCCAGGGCCGCCCGGCCGGGCCGAGCCCCACCACGACCACCTCGCCGCGCGCCCGCCGCCCGCCCGTGCCCGGCACGCCGGCGGGCACGTCGCCCGGCAGGTCCACGGGGGCGGTGACGGGCACGCCGACCGGCACGCCGGACGCCGGGACGGAGACCGCGGCCATGCCGGCGGGCGCGGTGGCGGCCACGGTGGTGGACGGGGTCGCGGCCGGCCCGGGAGCCGGTGCGACGACGGCGGGGGAGCCGGCGGGGACGGGGCGTGCCGCGTTGACCGGGCTGGGGATCAGCGCCAGCGAGAAGTACGGCACGCTGTCCGGGTCGACCTCGGCGAGCGGGGCCACGCGCTGCTGCCCGGTGGTGGCGCGCTCGACGTACCACGCCTCGTCCAGGCGCCCGGCCTCGGCGAGGGCGTCACGGACCTTGGTGAAGGTACGGCCGAGTTTCAGCACCGCCGCCGAGTCGGTGGCGGCGAGGCGCTCGGCGAGCACCCCGGCCGGGAGCGTCCCCGGCAGCACGGTCAGCACCTCGTCGCGCTCGACCAGCGGGCGACCCAGCACGGCGGAGGCGCCGCTCACCGAGGTCACGCCCGGCACCACCTCGGTGCTGTAGCGGTGCGCCAGGCGCTTGTGCATGTGCATGTACGAGCCGTAGAAGAGCGGGTCGCCCTCGCACAGCACCACCACGTCGCGCCCGGCGTCGAGGTGGGCGGCGAGGCGCTCGGCGCAGTCGGCGTAGAAGTCGTCGATCGCCCCCTGGTAGCCGCCCGGGTGGTCGGTGGTCTCGGTGGTGAGCGGGTAGATGAGGGGTTCCTCGACCTGGCCCTCGCGCAGGTAGGGGGCGGCCACCGCGCGGGCGATGCTCCGGCCGTGGCGGGCGCTGTGGAAGGCGATCACGTCGACCTCGCCGATCAGGCGGGCGGCCTTGACGGTCACCAGCTCGGGGTCGCCCGGCCCCAGTCCCACGCCCCACAGCCGCCCGGTCGCGCGTACGCCCGCGCCGTCGCTCACGGTGCCGCCCGCGTTGTCGCCCGCGTTGTCGCCCATGCTGCCGTCCACGTCGTCGCTCATTCTTCCTCGCTCGCGATCGCGTTGACCGCGGCGGCGGTCATCGCGCTCCCACCCCGGCGCCCGACCACGACCAGGTACTCCAGGTTCGACGGGTGCTCGGCGAGGGCCTGCTTGGACTCGGCGGCGCCGATGAAGCCCACCGGGACACCCAGTACGGCGGCCGGACGCCCGGCCCCCCGCTCGACCATCTCCAGCAGCCGGAACAGCGCGGTGGGCGCGTTGCCGATCGCGACCACCGAGCCCTGGAGCCGGTCGCGCCAGAGCTCCAGGGCGGCGGCGCTGCGGGTGGTGCCCAGTTCCTCGGCGAGGGCCGGGACGCGGGGGTCGCCGAGCGTGCAGATCACCTCGTTGCCGGCGGGCAGGCGGCGCCGGGTCACCCCGGAGGCGACCATCGTGGCGTCGCAGAGCACCGGGGCGCCCGCACGGAGCGCCTCGCGGGCCGAGGACACCACCCCGGCCGACCAGCGCAGGTCGTCCACCAGGTCGACCATCCCGCAGGCGTGGATCATGCGGACCGCCACCCGGGCGACGTCCGGGGGCAGCGCGCCCAGGTCGGCCTCGGCGCGGATGGTGGCGAAGGAGCGGCGGTAGATCTCCGCGCCGTCGCGGACGTAGTCGATCACAGTTCCCCTCTGGCGGCCGTCACCGCGGCCGCGGTCTCCTCGATGCCGGAGCAGGTCAGGCCGGTGCCGTCCAGCTCCAGGCGGTAGCCGTCGCCGGTGGCGACCACGTCGGCGACCCGCCCCCTGGGGCGGCCGCAGCGTCTGGCGCAGCCCGCCCAGTGCACGGGGAGCGTATCGGTGCCGTGCGGGCGCCGGGAGGGCGGGGCCAGGGCGACGACGGCGCCCGCGTCGGCCCGCACGTCGGCCAGGGACTTGGCACAACCGGGACGTCCGGCGCAGGCCGTGACGCCGATCCACGGCGAGGCGGGGTCGACGACCAGGCCCGCCGCCCGGAGCCGGTCGGCCGCGTCCGCGGCCTGGGCGCGGGTCAGCCCGGGCAGGACCGCGCCGCGCCAGGGGGTCAGGCGGATCTCCCCGCCGGAGGTGAGGTCGGCGAGCAGCCGCGCCTGGGCGCAGGTCAGCCGTCCCAGGGGCACCGCCACCCCGAGCGCGACGCGCGCGGGCCCGCCGACGAGCCCCACCGGTCCGAGCGCCACGGGCCGCGGCCGTACCGGCTCGAAGGGCGTCGTCCGCGCGCCGAGGGCGGTCAGCACGCGGGCGGCGACCGGGGCGGGCCCGTCGGGGAGCTCGGAGATCCGCCAGGCGGTGACGTCCCGGGCGGCCTGCTCGTCGAGGAACGCCTCGGCGGCCGCCAGCAGCGCGGTCACGGCCGCGTCCGTCCCGACGCGCAGGCCGGTGTCGGTCCCGGCCAGGAGCAGCGCGACCCGGTCCGGCCCGACGGGCACGACCGTGGCGTCGGCGCCCAGGCCGGCCACGTCGCCGCGCCCGTCGTCGAGGGCGAACATGAACCGGCCGGGCAGGGCGGCGAGCGCGGGCCTGGCGCACAGCCGCCGGTCCAGCTCGCCGATCAGCGGCGTGACGTCGGCGACCCCCGCGCCACCGGGACCGTCCAGGCCGGTCAGCGGGGAGGCCAGGATGTTGCGGACCCGCTCGTGGGTGGCCGAGGGCAGCAGGCCCGCCCGCGCCATCCGCGCGGCGAACCCGTGCTCCTCGCCCCGGCCCAGCCCCCGGACCTGCACGTTGGCGCGGGAGGTGAGTTCGACGGCCCCGTCACCGTGACGGCGGGCCGCCCCGGCGAGCTCGCGGAGCCGGACGGGGGTCAGGCGGCCCCCGGGCACGCGGACACGGGCCAGGCCACCGTCCGCGGCGGCGTGGACCTGAAGTGCCCCGGGACACGCGTCAGGCCGGGAACGTCCATGAAAGTCGCCAATGTCCACCCACGGGATGCTAATACCAGTTTCCGGTTGATTTCTTGCGGGGAGTCGGACTGCCGTAGTGTCATCGGTGGCGATGGCGTTGGGAGGAAGCCGGTGAGATTCCGGCGCGGTCCCGCCACTGTGACCGGGGAGCGAACCTCAACCGGGCCACTGCCCGGAGACGGGTGGGAAGGCCGGGGCGAGCACCGATCCGGGAGCCAGGAGACTCCAGCCGTCGCGGCCGACGACGACCCGGGGCGAGGACCCCGAGGGAGGATGCTCCGTGCGCTTTTCGCCGTTCCCCCACCGCGGTGCGACACCGCCGATGGAGTGTGCCGCGTGATCCTGCTGCTCTCCACCTCCGACACCGACCTGCTGAGCGCCCGCGCGAGCGGCGCCGACTACCGCCTGGGAAACCCCGCCCGCCTGGGCGTCGCCGACCTGCCACCACTGCTGGAGGGCGCCGACGTGGTCGTGGTGCGCCTCCTGGGCGGGCGCCGCGCCTGGGAGGAGGGGCTGGACGCCCTGCTCGCCGGGCCCAGGCCCATCGTCGTGCTCGGCGGCGAGCAGGCACCCGACGCCGAGCTGATGGAGCTGTCCACCGTGCCCGGCGGGGTCTGCGCCGAGACGCACGCCTACCTCGCGCACGGCGGCCCAGCCAACCTGACCGAGCTGCACCGCTTCCTGTCCGACACGCTGCTGCTCACCGGCCACGGGTTCGCCGCGCCCGCCCCCACCCCGACCTGGGGGACGCTCGAGCGCGATGCGCGCGACCAGGACGGGCCGGTCGTCGGCGTGCTCTACTACCGCGCCCACCACGTGGCCGGCAACACCGCGTTCGTCGAGGCGCTCTGCTCGGCGATCGAGGACGCCGGGGCGCGGGCGCTGCCGCTGTACTGCGCGTCCCTGCGCACCGCCGAGCCGGGCCTGGTGGAGGCGCTGCGCACGGTGGACGCCCTGGTGGTCACCGTCCTGGCCGCGGGCGGCACCCGCCCGGCGACCGCGTCGGCCGGCGGGGACGACGAGGCCTGGGACGTCGGCGCGCTGGCCGAGCTGGACGTGCCGATCCTGCAGGGACTGTGCCTGACGAGCAGCCGCGCCTCCTGGGAGGAGAACGACGACGGCCTGTCCCCGCTGGACGCCGCCACCCAGGTCGCCATCCCCGAGTTCGACGGGCGCATCATCACCGTGCCGTTCTCCTTCAAGGAGATCGACGAGGACGGGCTGACCGTCTACGTGGCCGACCCCGAGCGCGCCGCGCGGGTGGCGGGCATCGCGGTGCGCCACGCCGCGCTGCGCCACGTGCCGCCCGCCGAGCGGCGGCTGGTGCTGATGCTGTCGGCCTACCCCACCAAGCACGCCCGCATCGGCAACGCCGTCGGCCTGGACACCCCCGCCAGCCTGGTGCGCCTGCTCGCGGCGCTGCGCGAGCGCGGCTACGACATCGGTGCCGAGGGCGAGCTGCCCGGGGTGACCGAGCAGGACGGCGACGCGCTCATCCACGCGCTGATCGCCGCCGGCGGGCAGGACCGCGACTGGCTCACCGAGGAGCAGCTCGCCGGCAACCCCGTGCGCATCGCGGCGACCCGCTACGCCGAGTGGTACGCCACGCTGCCCGCCGACCTGCGGGAGGGCATGGAACGTCACTGGGGGCCGCCCCCCGGGGAGCTGTTCGTCGACAGGTCGCGCGACCCGGAGGGCGAGATCGTGCTGGCCGCGCTGCGCGCCGGCAACGTGGTGGTGATGGTGCAGCCGCCGCGCGGCTTCGGGGAGAACCCCATCGCCATCTACCACGACCCCGACCTGCCGCCCAGCCACCACTACCTGGCCGCCTACCGCTGGCTGGCCGACGGCTTCGGCGCCCACGCCGTGGTCCACGTGGGCAAGCACGGCAACCTGGAGTGGCTGCCCGGCAAGTCCGCGGGCCTGTCGGCCTCCTGCGGCCCGGACGCCGCGCTCGGCGACCTGCCGCTCGTCTACCCGTTCCTGGTCAACGACCCCGGCGAGGGCACCCAGGCCAAGCGCCGGGCGCACGCCACCCTCGTCGACCACCTGGTGCCGCCGATGGCCCGCGCCGACAGCTACGGCGACATGGCCCGGCTGGAACAGCTCCTCGACGAGCACGCCTCCATCGCGGCGATGGACCCGGCCAAGCTGCCCGCGATCCGCGCCCAGATCTGGACGCTGATCCAGGCCGCCCGGCTCGACCACGACCTCGGCGTCGCCGACCGGCCGCACGACGCCGAGTTCGACGACTTCCTGCTGCACATCGACGGCTGGCTGTGCGAGGTCAAGGACGTCCAGATCCGCGACGGCCTGCACGTGCTGGGCGCCGCCCCCGAGGGCGCGCCGCGCGTGGACCTGGTGCTGGCCATGCTGCGCGCCCGGCAGATGTGGGCCGGCAGCCAGGCACTCGTCGGCCTGCGCGAGGCCCTCGGCCTGGCCGAGGACGGCAGCGCCGCGCGGATCGGCGTCGACGAGGCCGAGACGCTGGCCCGCGCCCTGGTCGAGGGCATGGAGGAGCGCGGCTGGGACGCGTCCGCCGCCGCCGAGGTGACCGCCGCCGTCCTGCGCCCGTCGACGGACCCGCCCGCCGCGGAGGGGACGGACGGCCCGAACGGCGTGACCGGCCCGAACGGCGTGACCGGCCCGAACGGCGTGACCGGCGCGGACGGCATGACCGGCGCGGACGGCGTGGACGGCGTGGACGGGGCGGGCGACGCCGGCGGAACGGGCGGCGCGCGCGCCCCGCACGGTGCGGACGCGGGGGCGGTGGAGGAGATCCTGCGCTTCGCCGCCCTGGAGGTCGTGCCGAGGCTGGCGCGTACCACCGACGAGATCGACGCGATCCTGCACGCCCTCGACGGCGGCTACGTGCCCGCCGGGCCGAGCGGATCGCCGCTGCGCGGGCTGATCAACGTGCTGCCCACCGGTCGGAACTTCTACTCGGTCGACCCCAAGGCCGTGCCGAGCAGGCTGGCCTGGGAGACCGGGCAGGCGATGGCCGACTCCCTGCTGGAGCGCTACCGCGCCGACACCGGCGACTGGCCGCGCTCGGTGGGGCTGTCGGTCTGGGGGACCAGCGCCATGCGCACCGCCGGGGACGACGTGGCCGAGGTGCTGGCGCTGCTGGGCGTGCGGCCGGTCTGGGACGAGGCCTCGCGCCGCGTCACCGGGCTGGAGCCGATCCCGGCCGTCGAGCTGGGCCGTCCCCGGGTGGACGTCACCGTCCGGATCAGCGGTTTCTTCCGCGACGCCTTCCCGCACGTGGTGGCCATGCTGGACGACGCGGTACGGCTGACGGCCGGCCTGGAGGAGCCCGAGGAGCTCAACTACGTGCGCGCGCACGTGCTCGCCGACCAGGCCGGGCACGGCGACGAGCGCAGGGCCACCATGCGGATCTTCGGCTCGCGTCCCGGCGCCTACGGGGCCGGGCTGCTGCCGCTGATCGACAGCCGCAACTGGCGCGACGACGCCGACCTCGCCGAGGTGTACGCGGTCTGGGGCGGCTTCGCCTACGGCCGGGACGTCGACGGCGTACCGGCCAGGCAGGACATGGAGACGGCCTACCGCCGGATCGCGGTGGCGGCCAAGAACGTCGACACCCGCGAGCACGACATCGCCGACTCCGACGACTACTTCCAGTACCACGGCGGCATGATCGCCACCGTCCGGGCGCTCACCGGCAAGGCCCCGGCCGCCTACATCGGCGACAGCACCAGGCCCGAGGCCGTCCGCACCCGCACCCTGTCGGAGGAGACCTCCAGGATCTTCCGCGCCAGGGTGGTCAACCCGCGCTGGCTGGCCGCCATGCGCAGGCACGGCTACAAGGGCGCCTTCGAGCTGGCCGCGACCGTCGACTACCTGTTCGGCTACGACGCCACCACCGGCGTCGTCGCCGACTGGATGTACGACAAGCTGGCCGCGACCTACGTGCTGGACCCGGAGAACCGGGAGTTCATGGCGCGGTCCAACCCCTGGGCGCTGCACGGCATCGCCGAGCGGTTGCTGGAGGCCGCGAACAGGGGCATGTGGGAGCATCCCGACCCGGCCGTCCTGCGCGACCTGCAGGAGGTCTACCTCAAGTCGGAGGGGGACCTGGAGGACGGGGTCTGATCGGCGGTACCGCCTCCCGGCGGCCGTCCCCGCCGGGACGGCCGCCGGGGGCGGTCCGGCGAGGAGGGCCGGGCAGGCGGTACGCGATCCCGCCCGGTGCGGTCAGTTGCCCTCGGAGCGTCCCAGCCGCCAGTAGCCCATGAAGGCCACCGAGGAACGGTCGATCCCCAGCTCCTGGACCAGGTGCCGGCGGAGCAGCTTGACCACGCCCGCCTCACCCGCCAGCCAGGCGTACAGGCCCTCGCCGGGCGAGGCCTCCGGGACCTCCCAGAGGATGTCCGCGTCGACGTCGACGTCCTCCAGGCCGCCGGCGGGACCGCCCGGCGCGGGGTTCGTCGTGACGAGCGTCCTCAGGGTCTCGCGGACGGCGGGCACGAGCAGGTCGCCGTGACGGGCGCCGCCGCGCGGCAGCCAGACGACCCGCACGCCGGGCCGCACGTCGAGCGCGAGCCGGTCGGCGTCCTCGGGCACCTCGAGCAGCGCCGTGGCCGGCACCTCACCCGACAGCGACTCGACGATCGAGGCGATGGCGGGAACGGCCGTCTCGTCCCCGGCCAGCAGCAGGTGCGTCGCCCCGGCCGGCTGCGCCCACTCCTGGCCGCCGGTGGGACCGGGGAAGGCCGCGTTGGGGCCGACCACCACGACCCGGTCGCCGGGGACGGCGTGGGTCGCCCAGCGCGAGGCCGGGCCGCTCTCGCCGTGCAGGACGAAGTCGACGTCGAGCTCCCGCAGGTGCGGCCGTACCGCGCGCGCGGTGTAGGTGCGGATCGGGTTGCGCAGCTCGTCGGGGAGCTCCCGCCAGCGCCGGTACCAGTCACCGTCGTCGCCCAGGGGGGTCAGGCCGCCGTCCGCCAGGGGGAGGATCACCTTGATCCGCTGGTCGAAGCCGTGGTCGGCGAACCCCGCCAGGTCCTCACCGCCGAAGGTGACCCGCAGGAAACCGGGGCTGAGCCGCGTGGTGCGCACGACCCTCACCTCGTGGCAGCGGTAGGCCGGTACCTCCGCCGCGCGCTCCAGGGTCTGCTCGCCGCCCGCTGTCATCGTGCCGCCTTCGATGGGAGATGCCGTCGGCAGCAACTTAGCTTTGCCTAACCTTATTTATCAACTCGGCGTCGCGGCCGTTCTCCCGTCCGCCGCGGTGACCGCCTCGCCGTCGCCGTCGCCGTCGCCGTTCTCGTCGTCACGCGGCCCTTCGCGACTCCGGTACGCGCTCGCCGGTCTCCGCCGCCCGCCGGGCGGCCTCCGCCCGGACGGGCACGTCCGCGACCGGCCTCGGCGCCGGGGTCCATGTCCGGTACGGTTCGCAGGCCCACCCGGGCCTGGTCACCCGGACCGCCTCGTACAGGTGCGGGGCCACGACCGGGTCGCCGGGGCGTTCCGCCGGGGATGTCCCCGGCGGGTCCGCCTCCCCGGCCGCGGCGCCGAGCTCCTCGGCCTCCCCGATCCCCTCGGCCCTCTCGACCGCCTCGTGCGTCCTCGTCCGCGGACCCGCCTCCCCGGTCGGCGCCCCCGCCCTCCACCGCCACCCGTCCCTCCTGCGGTGCCGCCCCGCGGAGACCCGGGGGCGCCGCCGGGAGAGGACGAACGTCATGCCCAGCACGAAGGTCAGCAGCCCGGCGATCACGGCCGTCTCCACGGAGACGGGGGGCGGCTGGGACGCCGCGGTCAGGGACACCGCCTCCCGGGCCGGCGCCGGGCGGATGTCGATGAGGCCGGACACCTGCCCGGGGGCGCCGTCCTCGCCGGGCACCGCACCTGCCAGGTTCTCCTTGACCTTGCGCGGCAGGCCGTAACCGACGACCTTGTCCTGGTCGCGTTTCTTGCGCTTGAGCCAGACCCGGTCGACGTTGCCCTCGATCGTGTGGATCGTTCCACCCTCGACCCGCTCCACGACGCCGACGTGGTCGATTCCCGGGATGTCCTTGCCGCCCGACCAGTCGAAGAAGACCAGGGCCCCCGGCTCGGGCGTACGCGACCAGGCGCCGTTCGTCTCGAACCAGCGCGCCTGCGAGGGGGTCCAGGCGAACTGCCCGACGTACTGCTGCACGCCCGCCTTCTCCGCGGCCCAGGCGATGAACATCCCGCACCAGGGAGCCGTCCTGTACTGCGGGTCCTTGACCACGTTGACCGAGTACCACTCGCCGAACTTGCTGTTCCGGCCGGGTCCCTCCCGGTACCCGATCTCGGTCTTGATGGTCCTGAGCAGATCGTCACCGATCGGATCCATGGCCGTGAGCCACCCCGTCCATCTCCTCCGCCCTGCCGCGAAGGGGGGCGCCGTCCGACAAAGACGGACTGTATTCGCAGAAAAATGGCTAAGTGGGGTTATTGGCGTAAAAAGCCGAGCTGGACGGCTGTCGGATACCGGATCCGAAGAAAGAGGTGAAACGCGGCCTCGTACCTCTTATCATCTTCGGCCCGACGCATCGGGGGCCGCGCGCCGCCGCGGGCGCCCCGGCGGGCGGGCCGCTCCTTTCTGTCACGCCCCGTCATGTTCTCTCCCGGGCCTGTCGCGTCGTTCCGGCGGTACCCGCCGCGTCCCGGCGGTCGAATACCATGTGACGGCACGTGCGCGGTGTGCGCGGGTGCCGGTGCCGTGGCCCCTCCCGGTCCGGCGGGACGCGGACGCGAAGGCGGAACGGGATTCCATGTTCGACGACAAGACGCAGGAGACCCTGCGCCGTCTGCTGGACCTCGCCGAGCACCCCTCGACCCCCCAGGCCGAGCGCGCCCTCGCCGTGGCACGGGTGCGTGCCCTGATCATGGTGCCCGAGGGCGACGCCCGCAGGGCGCCGGTCACCCCGGCGATGGAGGCCGGGATCCTCAGGCGGATCAGGCCGCTCGCCCACCGCGTCGAGGAGGACCTGGTCGAGGAGGTGCACGGTGACCTCTACGCCTTCAGCACCCGCTACCGGGTGATCGGCGAACTCGCCGAGGAGATCGCCCTGCTGCTCGAACGCTGGAGCGCCGTCGTCCCGCAGAAGCGGCACCGGCACGAGGAGGCCGTCAGGACCGCCGCGGCCAGGCTCGTCTACCTGCTGGAGCGCCGCGACCTGTTCCACAGACCCCGGTGGGGCAACCGCCCGAGGACCCGCTAGCCCTCGCGCGGGCTCTCCGGGGGAGTCCGCGAGCTCTCGGTCGCCGGCCCGAGGCCCTGTCCCGGGATCACTCCGTCCCCGAGCCGCCGTGATGGTGACCGTGGCCCAGGGAGACCTTCCGTCCGGGCGAGGCCCTGCCTCGCGCGGGACCGGCGATTCGTCCCGGGGCCACGGCGTGTGGTCCGGCGGATCCCGGTGGCCGGCGAGGAAGGGAAGGGAACCGGTCACCGTGAGGTGAGGTGGGACCCGCCAGAGCTCTCCGTCGTGCGCTGGGGGCACGCGTTCCGCCGCCCGGCCGACGCGCACAACCGTGACGGTAGACAGCCGCGCGCGGCGGCTTCAACGATGTTGCACGATGTTGCGCGGGATCCGCCGCCGTGTAAGACCGGTCCGCGCCGGAGACCGGACGCGGGCGCGGCGACCGTGCGGCGACCGCGCGGGATCGGCCGTTCACGGTGCGTACGGGCAGGACCCGGCCGACCGGGTGGTCGATATGCTGGACGGGTCCTCACCGGGCGGGCGGCACGCTCCGCCGGCCATCGGCCGCCGTTCGCCGATGACGGTCGTCGGGGTGCCGGGGCGGCATGGTGCCGGCGTCGCACCGGCGTCGAGGCCGGGTCTCCCGCCGCTCCGGCGGGATCGGGACGGGAACGGGGGAGATCACGTGTCCGAGCCACCTCTCCGCCGCCCTTCCCCGGCCGCGCCCGCCGATCCGCCGCCCGGCCCTTCCCCGGCCGTGCCCGCCGGCCCCGTGCCCGCCGGCCCCGTGCCCGCCGGCCCCGCGCCCCGCCCCGCCCCGGTCATGCCCGCCGACTGCGACGTCGACCTCGCCGTTCCCGCGCAGCGCGAGGAGCTGAGCCGGGCCCCCTGGGGGACGCTGGGGGCGATCTCCGCCGGCGGGGCGGCCGGCGCGCTGGCCCGCCACGGCCTCACCCTCGCCTTCCCGCACCCGCCGGACGGCCTGCCCTGGGCCACGTTCGCGATCAACGTCTCCGGGTGCCTGCTCATCGGCCTGCTGATGGTGTTCGTCACCGAGACACCGGGGGTTCACCGGCTGGTCCGCCCGTTCCTGGGGGTCGGGGTGCTGGGCGGCTTCACCACCTTCTCCGCGTACGTGACCGACATCGAGCGGCTGGTGGCCGAGGGCGTCCCGTGGGTCGCGCTCGGGTACCTGTTCGGCACCGTCGCGGCGGCGATGGCGGCGACCTGGACCGGCATCGCGGTGGCCCGTCTCGCGCTCCGGCTCCGTTCGGGCCGCCGCGTGGCGGACGCCCGGTGAACGCGTTGCTGGTCGCGCTCGGCGCGGCCCTGGGCGCCCCGCTGCGTTACCTCGTCGACCGTGCCGTCCAGGCCCGGTACGGCACGAGGTTCCCCTGGGGGACCTTCGCCGTGAACGTGGCCGGATCGGCCCTGCTGGGATTCCTGATCGCGCTCCCCGCCGGGGAAGGGACGATGGCACTGGCCGGGGCCGGGTTCTGCGGAGCGCTGACCACCTACTCGACCTTCGGCTACGAGACGGTGCGCCTGGCCGGGTCCGGCGCGCGCCTGGCGGCCGTGCTCAACGTCGCAGGCAGCGTCCTCGCCGGCCTGGGCGCGGCCTGGTGCGGCATGCTGGCCGCCCTGGCCATGGCCTCCTGACGCCGCCCCTCTCGGAGGGGGACGTCCCGCCACGGGAGGGGGCGCGAAGGGCGGTCGGGACACGAGGGCCGGTCGGGGCGCGGTGACCGGCGACGAGGACCCACGGCCCGGCCCGGCGCTTCCGCGGCACTCCCAGGACGCCCCGGGGAACTCCGGGACTCGGCCCGGGACCGTGCCGCTACCGGCCGGTCGGCTCGCCGGTGTCGTCGGTCTCCTCCGGCGCGGGATCGTCACCGGCGCCCAGCTCCTTGCGCAACCGGTCAAGATCCATGTTGTGGCTGCTGTACTTCAGCTCGCGAGCAACCTTCGTCTGCTTCGCCTTGGCTCGGCCCCGTCCCATTGGCTGTACTCCCTCGCGCAGGCCGTGCCCGGCCTCTCGTCACTGTCGCATCGCCGGCTGGCGTGCTCTGACGCCGCAGGTCAGCCCGCGGTAGCCGCCCCAAGTATCCCGCTTCCCGGCTGATCCGTCATCGGTCGGGATCAAATCGGTCGTGGGTCCTGTTGGAAAACGGCCGTCGCCATCATAGCCAACGTCATTACGAATTGAAGAATTAAGCAATTTGACACATGATGAGGACCGGTGTATCGGTGAACCGGTCATCACGGAACGGTCCGATCATGGGGGGTGGAGGGCATGGACGAGTTCGAGACCGGACCACGTGCGCGAGCCGCCGGCGTCGATCTCGGCGGGGGAGCGGTGTGATCATGCCGGTGCCGCTGCACCAGGCCAAGGCCGAGTTCTTCCGCACCCTCGGTCACCCGGTCCGCGTGCGGGTGCTGGAGCTGCTGCAGGACGGCCCCCTGCCGGTACGGGACCTGCTGAGTGCCATCGGCGTCGAGGCGTCCAACCTCTCCCAGCAACTGGCCGTGCTGCGCCGCGCCGGGATCGTGACCGCCACCCGGGAGGGGGCCACCGTCGTGTACGCCCTGTCCACCCCGGACGTGGCCGATCTGATGTTCGCGGCGAGGTCGATCCTGGCCGAGCTGCTGGCCGGGCAGGGGGAACTGCTCGCCGAGCTGCGCGCCGAGGCGCGCGGATAGCGCGGCGACCGGCGCACGCGCCCCCGAGGGGCACCCGATCCACCCGGGGGACGCGGCCGATCACCAGTGCGCCGGGTGCGCCAGCGAGGGTGGCAGCCGGGTGGTGGCGTCGCCCTTGGCCGCGTCGAGCTGGGACTGGACGAGGAAGACGCTCCCGGTGAGGTCGGCCCCCCGCAGATCGGCCCCTCGCAGGTCGGCCCCGATGAGGTCGGCCCCCCGCAGGTCGGCGCCCCGCAGGTCGGCCCCGATGAGCTGGGCGCCGCGCAGGCTGGCCCCCCGCAGGTCGGCGCCCTTGAGCCTGGCGCCGATGAGGACGGCGCCGCGGTGGTCCTTGCGCCGCCGTCCGGCCCCGGCCTCGGCCCGCGCGAGCTCGCCGGCGCGCAGCAGCAGGACGTTGACCTTCCGCCGGTGCGCCTCCACGTCCAGCGCGGCGAGGGCGTCGGGCCCGCCCAGGGTCAGCCGCTCGGTCTCCTCCAGGGCGGCGCCGAGGTCGTCGCGGATCGGACGGGCCGCGGGCAGCGTCAGCGCCTCGGTCAGGTACCACAGCAGCTCGTGCAGGTCCCGCATGACGGGGAACACCTCCCGCATCCGCTTCGCGGTGTCCGGGGCCCGGCGCCAGTCCCGCCCGCCGAAGGTGACCTGCGAGACCTTCTGCCCGGCACCGAAGCAGTCGTAGACCGTGCAGCCCCGGAAGCCGCTCTGCCGCAGCCGCGTGTGGATGCCGCAGCGGAAGTCCTGTCCCAGGTTGGGGCAGGGCTGCCCGGCGTCCTTGTCGATGGCGAAGTCCGCCGAGGCCGAGAAGGCCGGCACCACGCAGCACAGGCCGAAACAGTCGGCGCACTCGGCCCGCAGGTCCGGGCGTCCCCTCACCGGCGCCGGGAGCGGGACCGGCCCCACGTGCTCGCGTTCCTCGGACAACGTACGAGATCTCCCCTGTCGAATCGACACGCCGGTCCCAGCCCGTCGGTCGGACCGGGCGGAGCGGAGCACGTCGTCCACCGTCCGGCCGGAGCGGGAGGCGCCTTCCTCCCAGCACCATAGCCGTCCCCCGGGAACGGTCGCGCCCGTCCCGGCCGGGCGGCGCCACGCCGTGTTCCACCGGGTTTTACACCGGGTTCGGGTTTGAACGCCTCAGGCGAGGAACTGTCGGGGTATGGATGAACTTCAGAGAATCGACGCGTACTGGCGTGCGGCCAATTACCTGTCGGTGGGGCAGATCTACCTGCTGGACAACCCCTTGCTGACCGAGCCGCTCAAGCCCGAGCAGATCAAGCCGCGCCTGCTGGGGCACTGGGGGACCACGCCGGGGCTGAACTTCTGTTTCGCGCACCTGAACCGGATCATCGCCGAGCGCGACCAGGACATGATCTACATCGCGGGTCCGGGTCACGGTGGCCCGGCGGCGGTGGCGCACGCCTGGCTGGAGGGCTCCTACACCGAGCGCTACCCGGCGATCTCCCGCGACGCCGAGGGGATGCGCCGGCTGTTCCGTCAGTTCTCCTTCCCCGGCGGCATCCCCAGCCACGTGGCGCCCGAGACGCCCGGCTCGATCCACGAGGGCGGTGAGCTGGGGTACGCGCTGGCGCACGCCTACGGGGCGGCGTTCGACAATCCCGGCCTGGTGGTGGCGTGCGTCATCGGCGACGGTGAGGCCGAGACCGGGCCGCTGGCGGCGAGCTGGCATTCCAACAAGTTCGCCGACCGGGAGCGCGACGGGGTGGTGCTGCCGATCCTGCACCTGAACGGCTACAAGATCGCCAATCCGACGGTGCTGGCCCGCATCCCCGAGGAGGAACTGGTCAAGCTCATGGAGGGCTACGGCCACCGCCCGCACATCGTCTCCGGGGACGACCCGGAGGTCATGCACGCGCTGATGGCCCGCACCCTGGATGTGGTCTTCGAGCAGATCGCCGACTACAAGGCCGGGCGCGCCGACCGGCTGCCGATGATCGTGTTGCGCACCCCCAAGGGGTGGACCGGGCCGCGCGAGGTCGACGGGGTCCGGGTGGAGGGCACCTGGCGCTCGCACCAGGTGCCGCTGGCCGGGATGCGCGACAACCCCGAGCATCTGGTGATGCTGGAGGAGTGGATGCGCTCCTACCGGCCCGAGGAGCTCTTCGACGCCCACGGCCGGCCGGTGGAGCAGGTGGTGGCGACGGTTCCGGCGGGGACGCGGCGGATGAGCGCCAGCCCGCACGCCAACGGCGGGGAACTGCTGCGCCCGCTGGTGCTGCCCGACTTCCGCACCTACGCGGTGGAGACCAAGTCCCCGGCCGCGCACTCCAGCGAGCCGACCCGGGTGCTGGGCGCGTTCCTGCGCGACGTGATCGCCGCCAACCCCGACTCCTTCCGCCTGATGGGGCCCGACGAGACCGCCTCCAACCGGCTGTCGGCGGTGTTCGAGACCACCGACCGGGCCTGGAACGCCGAGCTGCGCGAGGGCGACGATCATCTGGGCGCGGGCGGGCGGGTGATGGAGGTCCTGAGCGAGCACCTGTGCCAGGGATGGCTGGAGGGCTACCTGCTGACCGGCCGCCACGGGCTGTTCAACTGCTACGAGGCGTTCATCCACATCATCGACGCGATGTTCAACCAGCACGCCAAGTGGCTGGAGTCCTCCCGCAAGATCGAGTGGCGGCGCCCGGTGGCGTCGCTGAACTACCTGCTCTCCTCCCACGTGTGGCGCCAGGACCACAACGGCTTCTCCCACCAGGACCCCGGTTTCCTGGACGTGGTGATGAACAAGAAGGCCGAGGTGGTGCGGGTCTACCTGCCGCCGGACGCCAACACGCTGCTGTCGACGGCCGACCACTGCCTACGCTCGCGCGACTACGTCAACGTGATCGTGGCGGGCAAGCAGCCGATCCTGGACCTGTTCACCATGGAGGAGGCGATCGCGCACTGCACCCGGGGCCTGGGCATCGTCCCCTGGGCCGGCACCGACGCCGGGGTCGAGCCGGACGTGGTGCTGGCCTGCGCCGGGGACGTGCCCACCCTGGAGACGCTGGCCGCGGCCGCGCTGCTGCGCGAGCACCTGCCCGAGCTGAAGGTGCGCGTGGTCAACGTGGTGGACCTGATGCGGCTGCAGCCGGTCGGCGAGCACCCGCACGGCATGTCGGACGCGGAGTTCGACACGCTGTTCACGCCCGACAAGCCGGTCATCTTCAACTTCCACGGCTACCCCTGGCTGATCCACCGCCTGACCTACCGCCGCACCGGCCACGCCAACATCCACGTGCGCGGCTACAAGGAGGAGGGCACCACCACCACGCCGTTCGACATGGCGATGCTCAACGACATCGACCGTTTCCACCTGGTGATCGACGTGATCGACCGGGTGCCGGGGCTGGCCGAGCGGGCGGCGTACCTGCGCCAGCACATGGCCGACGCCCGCCTGCGCGCCCGCGCGCACACCCGCGCCCACGGCGAGGACCCCGCCGAGATCCGCGACTGGACCTGGCCCTACTGAGCCCTACTGAACGGAGGCCCTTCCCGCGCATCGGCCCGTTTGACCTTCGCGCACGGGGTAGGGAGGTCGTTGCCGCAGCTCAGAGGATCGAGTTAGGACGAGTATGACCACGTTCGGATATTTTCTGTCGAGTGAAGAACACGGCCCGGCCGAGCTCGTACGGCAGGCCAAGCTCGCCGAGCGGGCGGGTTTCGAGGGATTGTGGATCTCCGACCACTTCCATCCCTGGCTGGACGTGCAGGGGCAGAGCCCCTTCGTCTGGACGGTGATCGGCGCGGTGGCCGAGGCGACCTCGCTGCCGATCACCACCGCCGTCACCTGCCCGCTGGTCCGCACCCACCCGGCGATCATCGCGCAGGCGGCCGCCACCACCGCCGCGCTGACCGGCGGGCGGTTCAAGCTGGGCGTGGGCACCGGCGAGGCGCTCAACGAGCACATCCTCGACTCGCGCTGGCCCCCGGCCGCCGAGCGGCTGGAGATGCTCGAGGAGGCGGTCGAGCTCATGCGGGACCTGTGGAGCGGCCGCCTGGTGACCCACCGGGGCACCCACTACCGGGTCGACACCGCGCGGCTGTACACGCTGCCCGACGAGCCGCCGCCGGTCTACATGTCCGCCTTCGGGGAGAAGGCGGTGACGCTGGCCGGGAAGATCGCCGACGGCTACATCTGCACCTCTCCCAGTGCCGAGCTGGTGGAGAAGTTCCACAAGGCCGGCGGCGCGGGCAAGCCCTCCCAGGGCGGCCTGAAGGTCTGCTACGGCCCCGACGAGGCCGAGGCCCGCAAGACCGTGCACAAGCTCTGGCCGACCCAGGGCATCCAGGGCGAGGCCTCGCAGCTGCTGCCGCTGCCCCGCCACTTCGAGGAGCTCGCCGAGATGGTGAGCGAGGACGAGGTCGGCTCGCCCTGCGGCCCCGACCCCGAGGTCCACATCAAGGCGATCCAGGAGTACGTGGACGCCGGCTTCGACGAGGTCTACATCAGCCAGATCGGCCAGGACCAGGACGCCTTCTTCGACTTCTACGCCGAGAAGGTCCTGCCCCGGCTGCGCTGACCGACCGGTCCGCCCGCCCGGTCCGCGGACCGGGCGGGCCTGCCCCTCGCCGCCCGGCGGCCGACCGGCCCGACAGGAGGAACACCCCGACGCCTTTCCCGGGACCCCGCGTCCCGGGGTCTCCACACGGAGGTACGCCATGAAAGCCCTCACCTGGCACGGCAAGCGCGACGTGCGCGTCGAAGAGGTCCCCGACCCGGTGATCAAGGAACCGAACGACGCGATCATCAAGGTCACCACCACCGCGATCTGCGGCTCGGACCTGCACCTGTACGAGGTGCTGGGGCCGTTCCTCGGGGAGGGCGACATCCTGGGACACGAGTCCATGGGCGTGGTGCAGGAGGTCGGCCCGGACGCCACCGGTCTGGCGCCGGGCGACCGGGTCGTGATCCCCTTCAACATCTCGTGCGGCCACTGCCACATGTGCGGGACGGGGCTGTACGCCCAGTGCGAGACCACCCAGGTCCGCGACCAGGGCATGGGCGCGGCCCTGTTCGGCTACACGAAGCTGTACGGCCAGGTGCCGGGCGGGCAGGCCGAGTACCTGCGCGTCCCGCAGGCGCAGTTCGGCCCGATCAAGGTTCCCGAGGGGCCGCCGGACGAGCGGTTCGTCTACCTGTCGGACGTGCTGCCCACCTCCTGGCAGGCGGTGGCCTACGCCGACGTCCCCGAGGGCGGGAGCCTCACGGTCTTCGGCCTCGGCCCGATCGGGCAGATGTGCTGCCGGATCGCCAGGCACCTCGGCCACCGGGTCATCGGCGTCGACGGCGTCCAGGAGCGGCTGGCCATGGCCCGCAGGCACGGCGTCGAGGTCCTCGACGCCTCGGTGACCCCCGACGTGCCCGAGGCGGTCAGGGAGATGACCGGCGGGCGCGGCACCGACTCGGTGATCGACGCGGTCGGCATGGAGGCGCACGGCTCCCCGATGGCCAAGTTCGCCCACACCGTCACCGGCCTGCTGCCGGACGCGATCGCCGCCCCGCTGATGACCAGTGCGGGCGTCGACCGGCTCGCCGCGCTCAACCAGGCCGTCGACACGGTGCGCCGGGGCGGCACGATCTCCATCAGCGGCGTCTACGGCGGCATGGCCGACCCGATGCCGATGCTGAGGATGTTCGACAAGGGCATCACCGTGCGGATGGGCCAGGCCCACGTCAAGCGCTGGATCGACGACCTGATGCCGCTGGTGAGCGACGAGGCCGACCCGCTCGGGGTCATGGACCTGGCCACCCACCGTCTCCCGCTGGACCAGGCCCCGCACGGCTACGAGATCTTCCAGAAGAAGCGGGACGGGGCCGTCAAGGTCCTGCTCAATCCCTGACCCGCGCGGACATGTGAACGGAACAGACCACGAGAGGACGACGATGGACGCGATCGTGCTGCTGAAGGACGACCACAAGACGGTCGAGAAGCTGTTCAAGGAGTTCGAGAAGGCGGGCGAGCAGGCGTACAAGACGAAGCAGGAGATCGTCGGCAAGATCGTCGAGGAGCTCACCACGCACGCCTACATCGAGGAGCAGATCTTCTACCCGGCCGCCCGCGAGGGCGCCCCGGACACCTCCGACCACGTCCTGGAGAGCGTGGAGGAGCACCACGTGGTGGTCTGGATGCTCTCGGAGCTGACCAAACTCGACCCCAAGGACGAGCGGTTCGACGCCAAGGTCAGCGTGCTGATCGAGAACGTCCGCCACCACGTCGAGGAGGAGGAAGAGGAGTGGTTCCCGAAGGTCCGCGAGGCCATGGGACGCAAGAGGCTCCAGGAGCTGGGCGAGCAGATGGCCAAGGCCAAGGCCGAGGCGCCGCGTGACCCGCTCGCGCTGAGCAGCGCGAGCGCATAACTCCCCGGACGGCCCGCACCGGCCGCCCGCACCACCCCGGACCGCCCGGACCGCCCGGAGAACGGGTGAACCGCCCGGACCGGGCGGTGCGCGCGCCGGCCGGGCCGCCACGGGCTCCGGCTCGAGGCGGTCAGCCGGGCCGGTCGGTGACGAGGAAGGCGACGCCGCCGGCCTCGTCGACGTCGGCGTCCAGGGACTTGTCGTCCAGCATGTCCACGACCTGCGGGTCGAGGAAGATCCGTGCCCCGTCCGACTCCACCACCCGGTCGGCCGACTCGGGCTGTTCGGCGATGGAGAGCACGAGCGAGCCGGTGCCGTCGCTCTCGGACGAGATGCGCACGCCGGTCTCGGGAGCGTCCGGCACCTGTGCGCTGAGATCCCGGATCACCCGGGCTGCGGTGTCCGTCAATGTGAGCATTGTTCCTCCCCGTCGGGTCGGCGCTGTTCTCCGCCCTTGCCCGCTCTCACCGGCCCCAACCGTCCGGCGGCCGTCCCGGTCCCGGCGATCCCGCCGGTCCGATCATCCCCGGGTCAGGCCCGCCCGCGCAGTTCCTCCAGGCGCTGGGCGGTCTTGCGCGCGGTGATCAGCACCGGATCCCAGACCGGGGAGAACGGGGGGGCGTAGGACAGGTCGAGCCCGGTCATCTCCTCCACCGTCATCTCGTGCCAGACGGCGACGGCCAGGGTGTCGATGCGTTTGGCCGACCCCTCCTGGCCGACGATCTGCGCTCCCAGCAGGCGGCCCGTGGCCCGGTCGGCGATCATCTTGGTCTTCATCGGGCGGGCGCCGGGGTAGTAGCCGGCGCGTGTGGTGGACTCCACGACCACGCCGACCGGCTCGAACCCGGCCTTGAGCGCCTCGGCGGTCGACAGGCCGGTGCGCGCCACCTCGTACGCGCAGACCTTGGAGATCGCGGTGCCGACGACGCCGGGGAAGGCGGCGTACCCGCCGCCGATGTTGATGCCGGCCACGCGTCCCTGCTTGTTGGCGTGGGTGCCGAGCGCGATCGCGACCGGCCGGCGCGAGACCCGGTGGAAGGTCTCGACGCAGTCGCCGGCGGCCCAGACGCCCTCCACGGACGTGCGCATCCTGCGGTCGGTCCTGATGCCCGAGGTCTCGCCCGCCCCGATGCCCGCGGCCTCGGCCAGCGCGCTGTTGGGCCGGGTGCCCAGTCCGAGGACCACCAGGTCCGCGGGCAGGGTCCGGTTCTCGGTGCGGACCGCGCCGACCCGGCCGCCGGACCCCTCGAAGCCCTCCAGGCGCTCGCCCAGGTGCAGCTCCACGCCCAGCTCGCGCAGGGCGTCGGCGACCAGGGCGCCCATGTCCGGATCCAGGGTGCTCATCGGCTGCTCGGCCAGGTCGACGAGCGCGACCCGCAGGCCGTGCCGGACCAGGGCCTCGGCCATCTCCAGGCCGATGTAGCCGCCGCCGACCACCACCGCCCGTTCCGGCTTCTCGCGCAGGGCCTCCAGCAGCGCGGTCCCGTCGTCCAGGGTCTGCACGCCGTACACGCCGGGTGTCTCGACGCCGGGCACGTCCGGACGGTTGGGGACGGCGCCGGTGGCCACCACGAGCTGGTCGAACGGTTCCCACCGGGGAGCCCCGCCACCCCCGCCGGCACCGTCGGCACCGCCGGTGTCGCGGACGGCCACGGCGCGCCGGTCCAGGTCGATCTCGACGACCTCGCTGTGCAGGCGCAGGTCGATGTCGAACTCGTCGCGGAACACCTCCGGGCGGCGGCTGACCAGGTCCTCGGGATCGCCCACCTCGCCGCCCACCAGGTAGGGGATCCCGCAGGCCGAGTAGGAGGCGTGCGCTCCCTTCTCGAAGGCGACGATCCGCAGCTCGTCCGGCCCTCGCCTCCTGCGGGCCTGGGACGCCGCACTCATCCCCGCGGCGTCGCCGCCGATCACCACCAGTCGTTCCGTCATCGCTCCCCCGCCTCCGCCGCAGACCGCCGATGCTACGGCTTCCCCGGCCGGAGGTGTCCGAACGACCCCCGCGACATCTCGAGGCCGGCCCTCCGGCCCAGCACGGTGGCGAGGCGCGGGGGTGACGGTGACGCGCGGGAAGCGGACGATCCGGGCGCACCTGCGGGCCGGGGGACCTGCCCGCGCCGGGGAAGGGTGACGATATCGCTCCGGCGATGAAATTGCCTCGCAAAAAGTATGTAAAAAATTTGCTGCCCCGACCGTATGCTTGCGGGCATGACGCGAAGGCTTGCCGAGGTGGCCCGCAGGGTCGGGACGAGCGAGGCGACGGTGAGCCGGGTGCTCAACGGCAGGCCCGGCGTCTCGGAGGCCACCAGGCGGGCCGTGCTCGCCGCGCTGGACGCGCTCGGCTACGACCGCCCCACCCGGCTGCGCCGCGACCGGGCCCGGCTGGTCGGCCTGGTCTTCCCCGACCTGCGCAACCCGGTCTTCCCGGCGTTCGCCGAGGTGGCCGGCGGGGCGCTGGCGCAGCAGGGGTTCACCTCGGTGCTGTGCACGCGCACCCCGGGCGGCTCGCAGGAGGCCGGCCGCGTCGACGCGATGCTGGCCCAGCACGTCTCGGGCGTGCTGTTCGCGGGCGGCGCCTACGCCGACGCCGACGCCGGTCACGAGCACTACGAGCGCATCCGGGAGCGGCGCCTGCCGGCGGTGCTGGTCAACGCGGCCGTCGGCCACCTGGGGTTCTCCCGGGTCTCCTGCGACGACGTCGCCGCCGCCCGGATGGCGGCCGGGCACCTGCGGGCCCTCGGTCACGTGCGGGTCGGGATGATCCTGGGACCCGCCGACCACCTGCCCTCCCGCCGCAGGCTGGACACCTTCACCGCCTACGCGCGCGAGTGCGGCATGGAGCCCGTCGAGCACCTCGTCGAGCACGTGGTGTTCTCCATGGAAGGGGGCCAGGCCGGTGCCGCCCGGCTGGTCAGGGCCGGTGTCACGGCCCTGATCTGCGGCAGCGACCTGCTCGCGCTGGGCGCGGTCCGCGCGGTGCGGCGCGAGGGCCTGCGGGTGCCCGGCGACGTCTCGGTGATCGGTTACGACGACTCGCCGCTGATGAACCGGACCGATCCGCCGCTGACCACGGTGCGCCAGCCGATCGAGGCGATGGGCCGGGCCGCGGTGGAGCTGCTGGTCGCCCAGATCGACGCCGCCGCCCGGCCCGGGGGAGAGCTGCTCTTCGACCCCGAACTGGTGGTCCGCGCCTCCACGGCGCCCCCGCCCCCCTCACCCTCCTCGTAGCCCTCCCCGCCGTTCCGGCTCGCCGTCCGCGCCGGCGCGCCGGGAGCGTCGCTGAAACCGGCGTGAAAATCCCGGCAGATTCATGACGTCGTACGGCATCGATCCGCAAGCGGGCGACTCCGGCGCGTGTCACCCGGCCGTAACCGCAGCTCGGGGCCGACGAGCGGGCGCGATGGGGGCGTTACACAACGATGTCTGATCGATCACTGTCACTTTTTTGCATCTAGGTTGACGGCCTCTTGCTAGTTCCTGCACGCCTCTATATGTTTCTCGCAACCGACCCGCCAAGGAGTGCCCCCGGATGAAATCCCCCAAGCTCGCGATGCTGCTCGCCGCGGCCGTCGCGCTCACCGCCGCCGGGTGCGGCGACGACGACAGCGGATCCAAGGCCGCCGACACCACGCCGGGCGCCGCCGGGGCCGACGCTCCGGTCACGATCTCCGTGGGCTGCCAGCCGCCCAAGAGCAACCCGCTGGAGCGCACGGCCTGGGACGAGGACGTCGCCGCGTTCAAGAAGATGCACCCGAACATCACGATCGACAGCAAGGACGCCTTCCCCTGCATCAACCCCGACACCTTCCAGGCGAAGCTGGCCGGCGGCACGATGGAGGACGTCTTCTACGTCTACTACACCGACGTCAAGAAGATCATCGCGGCGGGTCAGGCGGCCGACATCAGCCCCTACGCCGGCACCGTCAAGCGGCTGAACGACCTGCGGCCCGACGTCATGAGCATCTTCAAGGAGGGCGACAAGCTCTACGGCCTGCCCCGCAACAACTACGCCATGGGCCTGGTCTACAACCGCAAGCTCTTCACCCAGGCCGGCCTCGACCCGGCCGCGCCGCCCAAGACCTGGGCCGAGGTGCAGGCCGCGGCCAAGAAGATCGCCGCGCTCGGCCCCGGCTACGTCGGCTTCGGTGAGTACAGCGCCGGCAACACCGGCGGCTGGCACTTCACCGCCTCCCTGTACGCGCGCGGCGGCGAGATGGTCACCCCCGACGGCAAGACCGCGGCCTTCAACAGCCCCGAGGGCAAGGCCGTCCTGGAGAACCTCAAGACGATGCGCTGGACCGACAACAGCATGGGCACCAAGCAGCTCCTGCAGTGGGAGGACCTGATGCGCATGATGGGCGGCGGCAAGCTCGGCATGATGATCGGCGCCCCCGACGTCGTCCAGGCGGTCAACAACGACTTCAAGGGCAAGTTCGAGGACTACGGCGTCGCCTCGATGCCCGAGGCCAAGGCCTCCCTGAACGGCGGTGACGGCTACATGATCAACCCCAAGGCCACCCCGGAGAAGATCAAGGCCGCCATGCTGTGGCTGGACTTCCTCAAGCTGACCCCCGGCCAGGGCCAGTTCAACTACGCCCGCGACAAGAAGCAGGGCCGCCCGGTGGGCCTGCCGATCCCCGACCTGTACGGCGACAGCGCCCCCGGCAAGGAGATCGTCGAGCTGCGCAAGGCCAACGCCACCGTCCCGGTGGAGAACTTCACCCCCTTCGTGGAGGGCTCGGCCGCCATCCAGAACAAGCTGGAGCCGCCCAAGTCCCAGGAGCTGTACGCGATCCTCGACGTGCCCATGTCGGCCGTGCTGACCAGGCAGGACGCCGACATCGACCAGCTGCTGGCCGACGCCGAGGCCAAGGCCAACAAGGTTCTGGCGAAGTCGAGCTGACCTTCTGAGACCCGGGGTGCCGGCCCGTCGGCCGGCACCCCGACACCCATGTCGAAACCGGGAGTCGACCGATGACCACCATGACCGCCAAAGGGACCGTGAAAGGTCCGCGCGGGCGGAGACCGGGAGCCTTCCGGCGCGGCCTGCGGCGCAACCTCACCGCGTACGGCTTCCTGTGCGGGGCGCTGATCTGCTTCGCCTTCTTCTCCTGGTACCCGATGGTGCGGGAGGTGCTGCTCAGCTTCCAGCAGACGAACTTCGTCGACGACCCCGTCTGGGTCGGCCTGGACAACTTCCGCACCGTGACCGAGGACTCGGCCTTCGCCGACGCCTGGCTCAACACCCTGGCCTTCACCGCCCTGGCACTGGTGTTCGGCTACGTCATCCCGTTCTTCGCGGCGATCGTGCTGAACGAGCTGCGCCACGCCAAGGCCTACCTGCGCTTCATCGTCTACCTGCCGGTCATGCTGCCCCCGGCCGTGGGCGTGCTGCTGTTCAAGTGGTTCTACGACCCGGGCGCGGGCCTGTTCAACCAGATCCTGGAACTGGCGCACCTGCCCGCCCTGAGCTGGCTCGACTCCACCGACACCGCGCTGATCTCCCTCGTCGTCGTCTCCACCTGGATGAACCTCGGCACCGGGACGCTGATCTACCTGGCCGCCCTGCAGAGCATCCCCGGCGAGCTGTACGAGGCCGCCGAGCTCGACGGCGCCGGGCTGTTCAAGCGCGTCTGGCACGTGACGATCCCGCAGACCCGGCTGATCCTGCTGGTGATGCTGCTGCTGCAGATCGTGGCGACCATGCAGGTCTTCATCGAGCCCTACCTGCTGACCGGCGGCGGCCCGGAGAACTCCACGCTCACCGTCGCCTACCTGATGTACCAGTACGCCTTCAACTTCGGCGACTTCGGCGCCGGAGGCGCGCTCGGGCTGATGCTCATGGTCGTGCTGATGGTGTTCTCCGCCTTCTACCTGCGCCTGTCGCGCGACGACCAGAGCTGAGGAGACAGCCGAGCCGATGTCGAACCTCACCGCCCAGCCCGGCCGCCCGGCCCTCGTGCCGGACCCGCGGCCCGAACCCGCCCCCGCGGCCCGGCGCCCCCGCCGGAGCAAGGAGCCCGACAGACAGTTCCGCAGCCTGGTCTCCCCGCACACCCTCACCACCCGGCGCGGGCGCCTCGTCTACCGCACGGTGCTGACCCTGGTGGTGGTGACCTTCACCGCCGTGTTCGTGTTCCCGCTCTACTGGATGGTCACCGGCGCGCTCAAGACGCCCGAGGAACTCGCCCAGATCCCGCCGAGCTTCTTCCCCACCTCCCTCGACTTCGGGGTGTACGCCGAGGCGTGGGACCAGCTCGACCTGGGACTGTTCCTGACCAACACCGTCATCTACGCCAGCGGCGCCTGGCTGTTCACCCTGGCCGTCGACGTCTCGGCCGCCTACGCGCTGTCGAAGCTGCGCCCGGTGCTGGGCAAGGCCGTGCTCGGCCTGATGCTGGCCACGCTGATGATCCCGCCGATGGTCATCCTGCTGCCCGCCTACCTGACGGTCAAGGACATGCCGATCTTCGGGTGGGACCTGCTCAACACCCCCTGGGTGATCTGGCTGCCGGCCGCGGCCAACGGCTTCTTCATCTTCCTGCTCAAGCGCTTCTTCGACTCGATCCCCAAGGAGCTGCTGGAGGCCGCGCAGATCGACGGCGCCTCGCCGGCGCGCATCCTGTGGTCGATCGTGCTGCCTGTCTCCCGTCCGATCCTCGGCGTGGTGTCCATCCTGTCGGTGGTCAACGTCTGGAAGGACTTCGTCTGGCCCCTGCTGGTGCTGCCGGACGGGGAGAAGATGACGATCAGCGTGGGCATCGCCTCCCTGTCGGCGCAGATGCCGCAGAACGTGCTCATCGCCTCCCTGGTGATCGCCAGCATCCCGACGATGATCGTCTTCCTCGTCTTCCAGCGCAGCATCATGGCCGGCCTCACCGCCGGCAGTCTCAAGGGCTGACCTCGCCACCGCCGGCGTCACCGGCGTCAGGATCACCGGCACCACGGCGCCACCGATGTCGCCGACGCCGTGTCACCGCCCGTGTCACCGCCCGTGTCACCGGTACCGCCGCCACCGCCGCCGATGTCGCCGGCACCGCCGGCGCAGTCGGCGCAGTCGGCGTCCCGATGTCGTGACGTCCCCGGCGTCACCGCCCTCCAACCGTCCTCCGACCACAAGGAGTTGTCCCAGAATGTCCGGCAGCATCTTCCCGGAAGCCACTCCGGACCCCGCAACGTGGTGGCGGGGGGCCGCGATCTACCAGGTCTACCTGCGCAGCTTCGCGGACGGCAACGGCGACGGGATCGGCGACCTCGCCGGGCTCCGCGCGCGCCTTCCCTACCTCGCCGACCTGGGGATCGGCGCGATCTGGCTCAACCCCTGGTACCCCTCGCCGATGGCCGACGGCGGGTACGACGTGGCCGACTACCGCGACATCGAGCCGTCGTTCGGCACGCTGGCCGAGGCCGAGGCGTTCATCGCCGAGGCGCACGCCCTGGGCATCAAGACGATCACCGACATCGTCCCCAACCACGGCTCGGACCGCCAGGAGTGGTTCGTGCGGGCGCTGGAGGCCGGTCCCGGCTCGCCCGAACGCGACCTCTTCATATTCCGCGCCGGCCGAGGGGCCGACGGCGAGCTGCCCCCCAACGACTGGCAGTCGATCTTCGGTGGGCCGGCGTGGACCCGGGTCGCCGACGGCGAGTGGTACCTGCACCTGTTCGCCCCCGAGCAGCCCGACTTCAACTGGGCCGACCCGCGGGTCGTCGAGGAGTTCCACGACGTGCTGCGCTTCTGGTTCGACCGGGGCGTGGACGGCATCCGCATCGACTCGGCCGCCCTACTGGTCAAGGAGATGGACGGCGGGGGAGGGCCGGAGGCCTACACCGACCTCGACGGCGTCCACGAGATCTACCGCGGCTGGCGCCAGGTGGCCGAGCGCTACGACGACCGGATCCTGATCGGCGAGGTGTGGCTGCCCGACCAGGAGCGGTTCGCCCTCTACCTGCGTCCCGACGAGATGCACACCGCGTTCAACTTCGACTTCCTGGCGTGCGCCTGGGAGCCGGACGCGCTGCGCCGGTCGATCGACCTGACCCTGGCCACCCACCTGCCCCTGGGCGCGCCCCCCACCTGGGTGCTGTCCAACCACGACGTGACCCGCCCGGTCACCAGGTACGGCAGGCCCGACACCTCCTTCGACCACGCCGACCGCAAGCACGGCATGCCCGCCGACCCGGTGCTGGGCGAGCGGCGGGCCCGCGCGGCGGCGCTGCTGGCGATGGCCCTTCCCGGCGGCCTGTACGTCTACCAGGGCGAGGAGCTGGGCCTGCCGGAGGTGGAGGACATCCCGGCGGAGCTGCGCCAGGACCCGATCTGGTTCCGTTCGGGCCACACCGACCTGGGCCGGGACGGCTGCCGGGTGCCGCTGCCGTGGTCGGGCGACGAGCCGCCGTTCGGGTTCGGCACGGGGCGGCCGTGGCTGCCGCAGCCCCCGGAGTGGAAGGCGCTGACGGCCGAGGTGCAGGCGGGTGATCCCAGCTCGATGCTCACCCTCTACCGGACCGGCCTGCGCCTGCGCCGCGAGCTGCTCGGCGACGGCACGCTGACCTGGCTGGAGAGCCCGCGGGAGGTGCTGGCCTTCCGCCGGGACTCGGGCCTGGTCTGCGTGGTCAACCTCGGCACCGGGCCGGTGCCGCTGCCGGACCACGAGTCGGTGCTGCTGGCCAGCGGCCCGCTCGAGGGCGGCGCGCTTCCCGCCGACACCACGGTCTGGCTCCGCACGGCCTGACCCCGCCCGGCCGATCGGGGCCGCCCGCCCGGTGCGCCGGACCGGGCGGCCCCGATCGGCCCTGCGCGGCCCCGGGGTCCCGTCACACCGGATCGGCCCCGGTCGCCTCCGGCGGGCCGGCGGGGACGTCCCCCCTCGTGAGGGCGTCCCGCGTCGCGAGGCGGCCGGCGACGGCGCGGGCGACCTCGGGCGGGGCGGCGCCGATGACGGTGTCGAGCATGGCGCGCGACGCCTGCAACTCCTCGATGCCGCGCTGTGCGTGAGCGTCTTCGTCATCGGTACCTCGGAATACCTCGTCGCGGGCCTGCTGCCGCAGGTGGGGGCGGACCTGCGCGTCTCGGTGGGAGCCGCGGGTCAGACGGTCACCGCCTACGCCCTCGGCGTGGTGATCGGCGGGCCGATCGTCACCGTCCTGACCGTACGGCTGCCGCGCAAGGCCCTCGCGCTGGGGCTGATGGCGCTGTTCGCCGCCGGCAGCGCGATCAGCGCGCTGGCCCCCTCCTACGAGGTGCTGCTGGCCGGCCGGGTGGTCTCCTCGCTGGGTCACGCCGCGTTCCTGGCCCTGGCCCTGGTGACGGCGACGGGCGTCGTTCCCGCCGAACGTGTGGGCACGGCCATCGCCGCCGTCGTCTCCGGCTTCACCGCGGCCACCCTGCTCGGTGTGCCCCTGGGAGCCCTGCTGGGGCAGGGGGCGGGCTGGCGCGTGCCGTTCGCGGTGCTGACCGGGCTGGCACTGGCGGGCACCGCGCTGCTGGCGGCCGTGCTGCCCCGGCAGGAGGCCCGGCCCACCCGGGTTCGCGACGAGGTGCGGGTCGTGACCCGGCGGCCGGTGCTGCTGGCGATCGCCACCACCGCGGTCGGCTTCTCCGGGTGGCCACGGTGTTCACCTACATCGCGCCGTTGCTGACCCGGGTCGCCGGGTTCACCGCGCCGGCGGTCTCGGCGCCGCTGCTGGCCTACGGGGCGGGCAGCCTGGTGGGGAACCTCGTCGCCGGCCGGTTCACCGACCGGGCTCCCGCCGCCACCGTGCGCGCCGTTTTCGGTGCCCTGGCGGGGGTGCTGGCCCTCACCCCGTTCGCGGTGACCTGGAGGCCCTCGGCCGTGCTCGCCGTGCTGGCGCTCGGTCTGCTCGCCACCGCCACCATCGCCCCGCTGCAGGGACTGATCCTGCGGTACGCGGGTGGAGGCCCCCACGCTGGCGGTGGCGGTCAACGTCGGGGCCTTCAACCTCGGGGCGGCGGCCGGATCGGTGATCGGGGGAGCCGTCGTGGCCGCGGGTGGCCTGCGCTGGACCGGGGCGGCCGGGGCGCTCCTCGCTCTGGCCGGCCTCGCCCTGTCCCGCCTGGCCGTTCCGCGCCGGGGCGCGGCGTCCGCCGGCGCCGTCACCGAGCCCGCCTCGGCGGGCTGACCCCGAGGCCCCCCTCACATCTGTTGATCTACTTTGTAAAGGCGCCGGTCCGGAGACCTCCCGCCGCGAAGGCGACGAAAAGGGCCAGCAGGGCGGGAACGGCCAGGGCGCGCGGCAGGCCCACCAGCTCGGCGATACCGCCGATCAGCACCGGTCCGGCCAGGAAGCCCACGTAGCCCAGGCTCGCCACCCGGGCCAGCGCCTGCCCGGCGCGGGCCGGATCGCGGCGGCCGGCCGCGGAGAAGACCTGGGGGACGATGCACGACAGTCCCGCCCCGAAGCAGCCGAACCCGATCACCGCGGTGATCGGGTGGCCGCCGAGCAGTGCCAGGCAGAGGCCGCCGGCGGCCAGCGTGCCGCAGGCGCGCACCAGGGTCACCGGGCCGAAGCGGGTGGCCAGCCTGTCGCCGACGAGGCGCCCCGCGGTCATCATGATCGAGAAGGCGGCGTAGGCGGCCGCGGCGAACCCCTCGGAGCTGCCGAGGTCCTGGCTGAGGTAGACCGAACTCCAGTCGGCCACCGCCCCCTCGCCGATCATGCAGCAGAAGGCCAGCACGCCCAGGAGCAGTGCGCCGCTTCCCGCGCGGGCGGGGGGTGGCGTGGTCGTGGGGGTGGTGGGGCGGGGGGTGGGGGAGAGGGCCCAGCGGCCGGCCCAGAACGCGAGGAGGGCGATCACGGCCGCGACGGCCGCGAACGTCGCCGCGGGGCCGAGGGCCGCCTGGGCCAGGAGTCCTCCGGCGGTGGCGCCGAGGAAGCCGCCGATGCTGAAGACGGCGTGCAGGGAGGACATGATGGGGCGGCCGATGGCCTGTTCGACCTCGACGCCGTTGGCGTTCATCGCCACGTCAAGGGTGCCGTGGACCGCGCCGAAGACGAACAGCGCGACGGTCAGGCCGGCGAGGCCGGGCATGTGGGCGGGCAGGATCAGCGCGAGGCTCTGGGCGAAGGCCATCGGCAGCATGACCTTGACGCTGCCGTGGCGGTCGATGAGGCGGCCGATCACCTGCATGCCGGCGATGGCCCCGGCGGCGATGCCGAACAGGCCGACGCTGAGCTCGCCCTCGCTCAGGTCCAGGTTCCGCATGATCGAGGGGATGCGTGCCGTCCAGGTGCCGATGGCCATGCCGGACAGCAGGAAGAGCAGGGAGACCGCGACTCTGCCGCGGAGCAGCCTCGTCTGCTCGAAGGGGGTGACGCGCATGGGAGGAGTTCCCGTCGGTCGTCGGACCGGGTGGATCCGGGTGGGTGGGACGTGGGTGTGGGGGTTCGGGCGCGCCGGGGGGCGGGGCGGGGGGCGGGGCGGGCGGCGCCGGAGGGGGGCGTGCCGGTGGCGGGGTGGGGGTCAGACGGTGCGGACGGTGACGCCCGCCGCGGTCATGGCCTCGTGCTCGGCGGCGGGCAGGGCGGTGTCGGTGACGACGGTGTCGAGGTGGTCCAGGGGGCAGACCGCGCCGAAGGCGGTGCGGGTGAACTTTCCCGAGTCGGTGGCGGCGATGACCCGGCGGGCGGAGGAGATCGCCGCTCGTTTGACGGCGAGGTCGGACAGGTCGTGGGCGGTCAGGCCGTGCTCGGCCGACAGGCCGCAGCAGCCGATGATCGCGGTGTCGAAGCGCAGGGAGCGGATGGCGTTCTCGGTCAGCGTGCCGGTGAGGCTGAGCTCGCCGGGGCGGACCTCGCCGCCGGGGAGCACCAGGCGGATCCGGGGGGCGGTGCTGAGCTGCGCGGCGGACTGCAGGCACAGGGGCAGGACCGTGAGGCGGCGGTCGTGGAGGGCGCGCGCGACCTCCAGGCAGGTGGTGCCGCTGTCGAGCAGCACGGCCTCGCCGTCGGAGAGCAGGGCCGCGACCTCGGCGGCGATGCGGCGCTTGGGTTCCGACGCCTCGCGTTCGCGGACCGCGAAGGGGGGCTCCTCGCCGCGCAGCAGCAGGCTCACCGCGCCGCCGCGCACCCGTCTGACCACGCCCTGCTGGGCGAGTTCGTCGAGGTCGCGGCGGATGGTCATCTCCGACACGGCATGCTCGGCCGCGAGTTCGGCGACCGAGACGACGTCGGTGAGGCGCAGGGCCGACATGATCTCCCGGATACGGTCGTTACCTTCCATGTGTTCATTTGAACACGATGGATGTTCGTTGGGCAAACCGCGGGACAATGCGGGTATGCGCGCGAGCCGGTTGCTCTCCCTCCTGCTGCTCCTGCAGACCCGGGGCCGGGTGACGGCCTCGGAGCTGGCCGAGGAGCTGGAGGTGTCGGTCCGCACGGTCTACCGCGACGTGGAGGCGCTGTCGTCGGCCGGGGTGCCGGTCTACGCCGACCGGGGGCCGGCCGGCGGGTACCGCCTGCTGGACGGTTACCGGACCCGCCTGAACGGCCTGACCGAGGCGGAGGCGTCCTCGCTGTTCCTGGCGGGGCTGCCCGGCCCGGCCGCCCAGCTCGGGCTGGCCGAGGTCGCGGCCAACGCGGAGCTGAAGATGCTCGCCGCGCTTCCCCCCGAGCCGCGCTCGCACGCCGCCCGGATGCGCGAGCGTTTCCACCTGGACGTCCCCGGCTGGTACGGCGACGGCGACGAGACCCCCTTCCTGGGGGAGGTCGCCGAGGCGGTGTGGGAGCAGCGCCCGCTGCGGATGACCTACCGCCGCTGGGGGCCGCGTGACGTGGAGCGGGTGGCGCACCCCTACGGCCTGGTCCTCAAGGGCGGCGCGTGGTACATGGTGGCCGTCGCCGGGGCGGGCGGGCCGCGTACCTACCGGGTGTCGCGGATCCTGGCGGCCGAGTTGACGGAGGGACGCTTCGAGCGTCCCGGGCGCTTCGACCTGGCGGCCTTCTGGCAGGAGTACGCGACGGACTTCCGTGAGCGGCGGCTGTACAACGGCGAGGCCGTGGTGCGGCTGGAGCCCGGTGCGGAGGACCTGCTGCGCCACACGGTGGGCCGCGAGGTCGTCGACGCGGCGCTGGCGGCGGCGGGCCCGCCCGGCGAGGACGGTGGGGGTGGCAGGGGCGCTGGGGTGGTGCTGCGCCTGCCCATCGAGTCGGTCACGCACGCCCGCTGGCTGCTGCTGCGGATGGGCACGCAGGTGGAGGTCCTGGAGCCGGCCGAGCTGGTGGAGCTGATGAAGGCCGCGATCGCCGACCTCGCCGGGCTGTACGGGGTCCGCACGCACTGACCGGCGGGGATTGCCCCCGGGTCTGCGCCGCCCCGGGGCCGGGCGGAGGCCGGTGAGGGGGAAAGGGGAGACCCGCTCCTTTCCACTCTCAACGTATAGCGCACCGGGGGGCTTGCGGCAAGACCCGGGTCGTACCGCAGAATCACTGGCCGAAGCCGTTGTACCTGCGGAAACGAGGATCATCACGTGTGTGTGCCGTTGTCGACGTACGAGCCGCGCGGGGGCGTCGGGCCGTGCGGCCACCCTGTCCGCCCCGGATCGGGGCCGGTGACGTGAGGCCCCTGACCGCCGGCGCGTTCGACCTTCCCGATCACCTCGCCGCCAAGGCCGACCCGGCGCTGATCGCCGGCGACGAGCGGCACTTCGCGGCCGTCGCCGAGACCCTTGAGCGGTCGATCGCCGACCTGTCGGGCCGTCTCGACGCCGAGCGCAGGGCACCGGGCGGCCTGGGCCGCCAGGCGCTGGACCGGGACCTGGAGATCCACCGGCTGACCACGCGCCTGCGTACGCTGCGGCGCTTCGGCCTGGACCTGTGCCTGGGGCGCATGGTCGGCGCGGACGACCCCGAGCCCGTGTACGTCGGGCGGCTCGGCCTGACCGACGGCGCGGGCCGGCGGCTGCTGCTCGACTGGCGCTCCGCGGCGGCCGAGCCGTTCTTCGGAGCCACCCACGCCAACCCGATGGGGCTGGCGAGCCGCCGCAGGTACCGCTGGGACCGCGGCCGGATCAGCGACTACTGGGACGAGGTGTTCACCCCGGAGGGGTTCGAGGGCCACGCCGCGCTCGACGACCAGTCCGCCTTCATCGCCGGCCTGGGCGCCGACCGCTCACCCCGGATGCGCGACGTGCTCGCCACCATCCAGGCCGACCAGGACGCCATCATCCGCGCGGGGTCGCGCGGCGCCCTGGTCGTCGACGGCGGTCCGGGGACGGGCAAGACCGTCGTGGCCCTGCACCGCTCGGCCTACCTGCTCCACTCCGACCCCCGCCTGGGTCGCGACCGGGGCGGCGTGCTGTTCGTCGGCCCGCACCGGCCCTACCTGGCCTACGTCGCCGACGTCCTTCCCAGCCTGGGGGAGGAGGGGGTGCGCACCTGCACCCTGCGCGACCTCGTCGCCGAGGGGGGCACGGCGGCTGCCGAGACCGATCCGCGGGTGGCCCGGCTGAAGGCGTCGGCGGACCTGGTCGAGGCGATCGAACCGGCCGTGCGGTTCTACGAGAACCCGCCCACCAGGGGGATGACGGTCACGACCCACTGGTCCGACATCTGGCTGAGCGCCGAGGACTGGGCCGAGGCGTTCGAGGCGGCCGAACCCGGCGTCCCGCACAACGAGGCGCGCGACCGCGTGTGGGAGGAGCTGCTCACGATCCTGACGGACAAGCACGGCGAGGACGAGGGCGGACACGGACACGGGGACGAAGACGGCCGGGACGACGGCGGGGACGGCGGGGACGGCGGGGACGGCGGGGACGGCGGGGACGGCGGGGTCTCGGCCGGCCTGCTGCGCGGGTCGCTGCTGCAGGACACGGAGCTGCTCACGACCTTCAACCGCGCGTGGCCGCTGCTGGAGGCGGCCGACCTCGTCGCGGACCTGTGGTCGGTACCGGCCTACCTGCGACTGTGCGCTCCCTGGCTCGGCCCCGACGAGATCCGGACGCTGCAGCGCGAGGACCCCCGGGCCTGGACGGTGTCGGACCTGCCGCTGCTGGACGCGGCACGCCGGCGGCTCGGCGACCCCGAGGCCTCACGACGCAGGCGCCGCCACGAGGCCGCCGTCGCCGCCGAACGCGAGCGCATGGCCACGGTCGTCGACGCCCTGCTGGAGGCCGACGACGACGGCGAGGGCGCGGTGACGATGCTGCACGGACAGGACCTGAGGGATGCCCTGGTCGACGAGAGCGCGCTGCCCGGCACCGACCCGGACGTGCTCGCCGGCCCGTTCGCGCACATCGTCGTGGACGAGGCCCAGGAGCTGACCGACGCCGAATGGCGGATGCTGCTGGCGCGCTGCCCGTCGCGGAGCTTCACCGTCGCCGGGGACCGCGCCCAGGCCAGGCGCGGGTTCACCGAGTCGTGGCGGGAGCGGCTGGAGCGGGTCGGGCTCGACCGGATCACCCTGGCCGCCCTGAGCGTCAACTACCGGACGCCGCAGGAGGTCATGGCCGAGGCCGAGCCGGTCATCCGGGCCGTGCTGCCGGACGCCAACGTGCCGACCTCCATCCGCCGCGGCGGGGACGGCGTCCTCCACGGATCGGCCGCGGACCTGGAGACGATCCTCGACGACTGGCTCGCCGCGAACGCCGGGGGGACCGCCTGCGTCATCGGCGACCCCACCTTCCCGGCGAGGCCGCGCGTCCGGTCGCTGACGCCGGAGCTGGCCAAGGGGCTGGAGTTCGACCTGGTCGTCCTGGTGGACCCGGACTCCTTCGGCGAGGGCGCCGAGGCGGTCGAGGGGGCGGTCGACCGCTATGTCGCGATGACCCGCGCGACCCGGCGGCTGGTCGTCCTCACGAGCCCCGCGGGCCCTCGAGGAGGGCGCGCGGGGTCACCAGGCCCGATTCGTAGGCCATGACCACGAGCTGGGCGCGGTCGCGGGCGCCGAGCTTGGTCATGGCCCGGTTGACGTGGGTCTTGGCGGTCAGCGAGCTGATCGTCATGCGGCCGGCGATCTGGTCGGTGGACAGGCCCCGCGCGACCAGGGTGACGGCCTCGCGCTCGCGGTTGGTCAGCTCCCTCAGTGCCGTGCCGGCGGCGGTGGGGAGCGGCTGGGCGACGTAGCGGTCGAGCAGCCTGCGGGTGATCGACGGGGCCAGCAGCACGTCACCGCGCGCGGCGACGCGTACGGCGTGCAGGAGGTCCTCGGGCACGATGTCCTTGACGAGGAATCCGGCCGCGCCGGCACGCAGCGCGTCCAGGACGTGCTCGTCCAGGCCGTAGTTGGTCAGGATGACGACGCGCACCCCGCCCAGGGCCGGGTCGGCGGCGATGCGCCGGGTCGCCTCGATGCCGTCGGTCACCGGCATCGAGATGTCGACGAGCGCGACGTCGGGCAGGTGCTCCCTGGCCAGGGCCAGCGCACGCGTCCCGTCGCCGGCCTCGGCCACCACCTCGATGTCGTCCTCGAGGTCGAGGAGCGCGCGAAACCCGCTGCGGATGAGCGGCTGGTCGTCGACCAGCAGGACGCGGATCACGGCGCCGGCTCCACGGGGAGCTCGGCGTGGACGCTGAAGCCGCCCTCGCGGCGCGGCGCCGCCCGCAGCCGGCCGCCCAGGGCGGTGACCCGCTCGCGCATCCCCAGCAGCCCGACGCCGGGTGCCGGCGCGGCCTGCGGTGTGGCCGTGCCGTCGTCGTCGACCCGTACGACCAGGGCACCGGGACGGTGGTCGATCCGGACCGACGCCGTCGCGGCGGCGGCGTGGCGGACGATGTTGGTCAGCGACTCCTGGACGATCCGGTAGGCGGTCCGCTCCACCGCGGCCGGCAGGTCGGGCCGCCGGCCCCGGACGGTCAGTGTCGCGTCCAGGCCGCCCGCGCGCGCCCGCCGCACCAGCTCCCCGACGTGGTCGAGGCCGGGTGGCCGGGTCGTGTCGTCGTCGCGCAGCGCCTCCAGGGTCGCCCGCAGCTCACGCGTCGCCTCGCGACCGGCCTCGCGGATCGCCAGCAGGGCCTCGGGCACCTGCTCGCCGCGCCTGCGGGCCACGTGGACGGCGACCTCGGCCTGCACCGTGATGACCGAGATCTGGTGGGTGAGCGAATCGTGCAGCTCCCGGGCGATGTGCAGCCGCTCCTCGTCGGCACGGCGCCGCGCGGTCTCCTCCCGGGTGCGCTCGGCCTCCTCGGCCCTCCGCTCGGCCTGGCGCAGCGCCTCGCCCGCGGCGCCGGCCGCGATCAGCCAGGCCAGCTCCAGGGCGCCCCGGGCTTGCGCGAACGCCTCACCGGTGTCGTGCGGGCCCGAGGCCAGGGCCGCGAGGGGGAGGAGGGCCAGCATGGCCACGCTCGCCGCCACCGTGACGGCGCGGTGTCCCGCCCGCACGGCCGCGTACACCGCGAACAGGTACGCGACCGCGGGCACGTCGAAACCGGCCGCCTGGTATCCCGCCGCGCACAGCCCGGTGACGGCCAGGACGGCGACCGGGGCGCGGCGGCGCGCGGCCAACGCCAGGCCGCCGGCCGCCAGCAGCGCGGGGCCGAGCAGGCCGGCGGCGGTGACGGTGGCGGCGGTGGGGGACCGTGCGGTCAGGCCGGTGACCAGCAGCGTCGCCGCCACGCCGACGGCGATCGCCCAGTCGGCGACCCGCGCCCGGACCTCCGCCCGTCCTGTGCCCATGGGCGCACCCTAACCGGATGTCCGCGCGGGCGACTCCTGCGTACGGATGACCGGCCGCCTACCACGGCCGCGGTAGGCGCCTGCGGCGTCCGCGGCACCGGCGGTGACCGCTGCGCCACCGGCGGCACCGCGAAGTGACCGCGTGCGCGGGACGACGGGCGGCCGGTCCGGCGGACATGATCGGGTGACGCCCGGTCGCGGGCGTCGTAGGAGAAGGAGCACCCATGTCCGCCCCCCTGTCCGTTCGCATGCCCGCCCGCCTGTCCGCCCGCATGCCCGTCCGCCGCCTGTTCGCCACCGCGGCCACCGCCCTGCGCGGAGGTCTCCTGCTCGCCGTACCGCTGGCCGGGCGTGTCGTGGCCCAGCCGGCCCCCGCCGGTGTCTCCACCACGAGCGCCGGGCGTCTGTGGTCCCTGGTGGCGGTGCTGCTGGGGCTGGCCGGCGTGGCCGCCGGTACCCTGACCCTGGCCCGTCCCGCCGGTCGTGCCGGTCGTGCCGGTCGTGCCGGTGGCGTCACCGGGCGAAGAGGTGCCGTGGCGGCCCTGGTCGCGGGGGCGGTCGGCGCGGTCGTCGGCGGCCTGGTCGTGGCCGCGGCCGAGGGGGGTCCCGGCACCGGTTACGGAATCGTCGGGGGGTACGCGGCCCTGGTGGTGGGGTCGGCCGCCATGGCCCTGGGCGGCCTGGCCCTGGCCCGCTCCCGCCGCTCCCGGGGAACCGGCTGAACCGCCGGCCCACTCGTCGAACCAGCCGGTTCAGCCGGTTCAGCCGAATCAGCCGAATCAGCCGGTTCGACCCGTCCACCGGCCGGCCGGCTCCTCGCTCTCCCCCACCAGCACCGGGTCCAGGGTCAGCCGCGCCACCTCCGGGAG
>NZ_JBFABE010000021.1:27801-112226 GCF_040640155.1 Streptosporangium sp. NPDC023615 | reverse complement strand
AGCTCGCCGCCGCCAGGTGGGCGTAGACGAACCAGTGGTAGAGCAGGGGCTCCCCGGCCACCATCGGCACGGTGGGCGGCACGTGGTGCCTCAGTTCGCCGGTCAGCGCCAGGTGGTACGGCATGTCGGGGAACGCGTTCCCCAGCGCGGGCCAGGTCAGGGCGTTGCGCGCGAAGAACGACACCGCGCTCCAGGCGAGCAGGTAGGCCAAGAGCAGCACCAGCGACCAGGACCACCAGACCGGTGACCTCTCCAGCCGGGACGGGTCGCCCGCCCAGTGCCGGCGCAGCCGGGGCACGGCCAGGAAGAGCAGGAAGGTGACGGCGGGCCAGGCCAGGACGAGCAGCGGCATCCCCGCGGCGCGGGCACCGGCGTAGGCGAAGACCTCCACGGCGTAGCCGAGCGCCAGCCCGAGCGCGATCTCCTCGGCGAGGGTGCGCCTGCCCCCGTACAGGAGACGCAGGACCAGTACGCCGGGCAGTGCCACGCCCAGCGCGACGTAGAGGAGGAACAGGGCCGCGTCGGTGCCGGAGACGCCGTGCCGGTACAGCACGGCCCCGGTCAGGGCGGCCGCCGTCGCGGCGGGCGCCCAGGCGGTGAGGCGCCGCATCCCTGGGGGCCGGGCGTCCGGCCGGTCGGCCTCCGGTTCCGGGAAGGCCTCGCCGGCCTCGCCGTCCCCGGCGGTCAGCAGCGGTCCCGGCGAGGAAGGGCGACCAGGGTGACGGGGCGGGGTTTCTGCCATGCGCCCGAGCCTGGTGAAACGATCGTCCCGCGAGGTCTCCGGCACCCGCGCCCGGCGATGTCTTTCCGGGTCTTTTGCCATTCGCCAGGCCATCGGGGTGCGGGCACGCGGGCGTGCGAGCACGCGGGTGTGCGGGACGCGGCCGCGCGGGTGTGTGGGGAGGGGGCGGCGCCGGTCAGGGGTGGTGGGCCCGCACCATGAGCGAGACACCGGGCAGCGAGGTGACCGGCAGGTACCTCTCGGCCGCCACCACGGCCCTCAGCCCCAGGTTCACCAGGGGCGAGGTCTCCGTCACGTCCGAGCCCGAGGTGTGCCTCCTGCGGCGGGCGACGACCGGCCGCAGCAGGACGTTCCAGCTCCACATCCGGTCGACGACCAGGCCCGCGCCGGTCAGCAGGGCGCCCAGCTCTTCGCGGGTGTACCGGCGGACGTGGCCGGAGGCCACGTCGTGCGCCGACCAGAGCGCCATGTCGCAGGGGACCGTGATCAGCGCGGTCCCGCCGGGCCGCAGCACGCGCGCGAGCTCACCGGCGGCCCGGTCGTCCTCCTCGATGTGCTCCAGGACGTCGAACGCCATCACCAGGTCGAACCTCGCGTCGGGCAGGGGCAGGTTTCGCGCGTCGGCGTGGATCGCCCGCAGGCCGCGCTCCCTGGCGAGCTCGACGGCGAGTTCGGAGAAGTCCGCGACCAGGGCGTCCCAGCCGTGCTCGACCAGCACGCGGGTGTTGCCGCCCCCGGCCGCGCCGATGTCGAGCGCCCTGCCGGGCGGGCCGAGCCGGCGCAGCTCGCGGAGCTCGCGGGCGAGGATGGCGCGCCGCTCGCGGTACCACCAGTGGCGGTCCTCCAGCTCGACCGTGCGGCGGATCTCCGTGGCCTCCATGCGTCGTCCTCCCAGACGTGTTCTCGGGCGCGGTCTCGGGTGTGTTCTCGGGCGCCGTCCCAGAGGTGCTCTCGGGTGCGGTCCCGCGGGTGTTGCCAGGCGTTTCCTCGGGCGCGGTGCCGGGGCGTGTTCCCGGGGGCGACCCCGGGCTGGGGGATCAGGCGCGCAGTTGCACCCGGCTGTGGTCGCCGACCATGAGCTGGTGCGTGTCGGGCAGGCCGACGGCCCGGCTCACCTCGACGTTCCGGCCGATCAGGGAGCGGGTCAGCGGGGAGACGCCCCTGACGGTGGAGTCGGCGAGGATGATGCTGTACTCCACCCCGGCCTCCTCCAGCACGCACCCCTCGCCGATCGAGGTGTAGGGGCCGACGTAGGAGGCCTCGATCCTGGCGTTGGCGCCGATGACGGCCGGGCCGCGGATCACCGATCCGCGCACCGTGGCGCCCGGCCCGATGTCGACGCGCCCGGTGATCTCCGAGGCCGCGTCCACCGTCCCCCGGACGGTCGTCTCGATCGCCTCCAGGACCATGCGGTTGCACTCCAGCATGTCCTGCAGGCGGCCGGTGTCCCTCCAGTAGCCGGTGACGAAGTGCGAGTGGACGCGCCGGCCGTTGTCGATCAGCCAGGTGATCGCGTCGGTGATCTCCAGCTCGCCGCGGGCCGACGGCTCGATCGCCCGGACCGCCTCGTGGATCGCGGGGGAGAAGGTGTAGACGCCCACGATCGCGAGATCGCTGCGCGGGTTCTCCGGCTTCTCCTGGAGGGCGAGGATCTCCCCGTCCGGTCCCAGCTCGGCCACCCCGTAGAACTGCGGCTCGGTCACCTTGGTGAGCAGGATCTGCGCGTCGTGGTCGGACGCGCGGAAGGCGTCCACCAGGCCGGCGATGCCGTCCAGCAGGAAGTTGTCGCCCAGGTACATCACGAACGGCTCGTCACCCAGGAAGTCGCGGGCGATCAGCACGCAGTGGGCCAGGCCGAGCGGCGCCTCCTGCTGGATGTAGGTGACCTCCAGGCCGAACGCCGAGCCGTCGCCCACGGCGGCGCGGACCTCCGCGCCGGTGTCGCCGACGACGATGCCGACGCTCGTGATACCGGCGTCCCTGATCGCCTCCAGCCCGTAGTGCAGCACCGGTTTGTTGGCGACCGGGACGAGCTGTTTCGCGGACGTGTGGGTGAGCGGGCGCAGCCTCGTGCCCCTGCCGCCCGCCAGAACAAGTGCCTTCATCGCTGCCGGCCCCTTCCACGGGAACCACGTGGCCACGGCGGCCGGTCGATCCCGTTGAAAACTACGCGGGGAGCCGGGAATTCCCTCCGCGGCGCGGTCGCCTTTGCGGAGAAAGGGGGGTGTTTTCACCCGGGACGGACGTTCACCTTCTCCCGGAACGTCCAGGCGCGGTGCACCGCGTAGGTCACCGTGGGACTGACGACGAGGATCACCGCCTGGGCCGCCATCACGGGAAGGTGGCAGAGCTCCACCAGCACGGGAAGGCCGGCGAGGGAGGCGCCCAGGAAGCCGAGGCCGACCGCGTAGAAGCGCAGGTAGCCTGCGAGCCACGACCGGTCGCGCGTCCTGAACACCACCAGCCGGTACCACGGGTAGACGATCACCACGGTCGTCAGATGGGCCGCCATCGCCAGCAGAAGGTAGGAGACCGCATCGTTCACGGCGAGCAATGCCAGGCCCAGGAGAGCGTAATAGAGCACGGCCGTCGTGGCGCTGGCCATCAGGTATGTGATGCGCTGTCCAGCAAGAGAGGAGATAAAACCTCCTCGCCCGGCATGCAGGCATTTTTCGAGATTAGTCAGCTTTCCTGCGCCTACCATGTCCGGCCATTTCAGATCTTATTTGTTGTCGCGGTAAATGGATGTTAGCTCGCTGTGAGATGTAATCGGGGGATCAATGTCCGTGTCGGTGGTCATTCCGTGTTACCGCTCCGCGCGGACCCTTCCGGCACTGGTGAACGGGGTCGTCGCGGTCCTGCGCGAGCTCTCCGTCCGCCACGAGGTGATCCTCGTCGTCGACGGGAGCCCGGACGACACCTGGCGGGCCGCGACCGAGCTCGCGCAGCGCGTCGAGGGAGTGCGGGCGCTGCACCTGTCGCGCAACTACGGTCAGCACAACGCGCTGGTCGCCGGGATCAGGGAGGCCGAGTGCGAGGTGGTCGTCACCATGGACGACGACCTGCAGCACCCGCCCGGGCAGATCCCCCTGCTGCTGGCCGCGCTGGAGCGCGACGGCCTGGACCTGGTGTACGGCGTGCCGCACCGCGAGGAGCACGGGCTCGTCCGCAACCTCGCGTCCCGGTCGGTCAAGACCGCCATGGCCGGAGGGCTGGGCATCCGCACCGCCCGGACGATCAGCGCCTTCCGGGCCTTCCGCACCCGGCTGCGCGACGGGTTCCAGCAACTGTCCGGGCCGCACGCCTGCGTCGACGTGGCCCTGTCCTGGGCCACCACGAAGGTGGGGTCGGTCGGGGTGGAGATGAACGAGCGCGGGCACGGGCGCTCCAACTACACGCCGGGCATGCTGCTGCGCCACGCGGTGAACATGCTGCTGGGCTACAGCGCGGCCCCGCTCCGCGCCGCCAGCTACCTGGGGTTCCTGATCGGCACCGTCGGCCTGCTGCTGGGCGGCGTCGTGCTCTGGCGCTTCGCCAGCGGGGACACCACCGTGGCCGGGTTCACCACGATCGCGTCGATGGTCACGCTCTTCTCCTCGGCCCAGCTCATATCCGTCGGCGTGCTCGGCGAGTACATCGGGCGCATCCACGGCAACGGCATGGGGCGGCCGACCTACGTGGTCCGCGAGCGCGTCGGGTCGCCGGCCGCGACGGCCGTCCCCCGGCAGCCGGGCGGCGCTAGCGGCGCGGTCCACGCAGCAGCCGGCTCCGGATCAGGTGAACGGTGAGGAAGGCGTGCACGGGCTCGAACCCGTACCGTGCCCAGGCACGCTGCACGCCGGTGTTGTGCCCCTGGGTGGAGATGACCACCTCCCGCCCGCCCCGGGCGAGGACGCGCTCCTCCACCGCCGCCAGCAGGTGGCCGTAGAGGCCGCGCCCGCGCGCCCGCGAGACGACCCCGGCGAGCAGGATCTCGGTGACCCCGCCACCGCCCCCGCCACCGTCCCCGCCGCCTCCCCCGAGGTCGCCCCCGCCGGTGATCCCGTCGCCGTCCCCGTTCCCGCCGCCGGTGCCGTTCCCGCCGGTGGGTTCACCGCCGGGCCCGTCGTCGTCGGCCAGCGTCGCCAGCGCGAGCACCCCGCTCCCGTCGTCGTGCGCGTCGTGCGCGTCGTGCTCCCGCAGCGCCACGCACCTCCCGGACGCGGCCGAGCGCACCGCCCACTCCCGGTACCCCTCCAGCGCCGCCGAGGCGTCGAACAGCGGGTTGGCCACGTAGTGGCTCCGGTAGGCGGCGAAGATGTCGGAGACCGGACCGGGCACCGCGGCCGCCGGGAGCGGGCAGGCGGCCCGCAGGTCGGCCCGGGGCTCGGGCGCGCGGCCCCGCCCCGCGCGCAGCCGCCAGTAGGCCAGGGAGTCGGCGAACACGGCGGTACGGCCGAGCGAGGTCAGCTCGGCGAACCAGCCGACGTGCCCGGCCGGGTAGCGGAGCACGATGACGTCGGCCGCCGACCCCAGGACGGCCTCGCGGACCGGCCCGAAGGACGGCCCGGCCCCCGCCGGGACGGTCAGGCGCTCCACCGGGCGGCCGAACCGGGCCGAGTCGAACGGCGACCCCACCGCCCGCGGCGTCCCGTCCCCCGTCATCTCCCACCAGCTCACCGGCGCACCTCGTGCTCGCGCACGGCCTCGACCACGCGCGCCACCCCGGCGTCGTCCAGGTCGGCGAAGAGCGGCAGCCGCACCAGGCGGTCGGCGACCTCCTCGGTGACCGGGCATCCCGCCGGGGCCGTCCTGCCGTACCGCAGGCCGGCGGGCGCGGTGTGCAGCGGCTGGTAGTGGAACGCCGCCTGCACGCCCCTCGCGGCGAGGTGGGCGATGAACGCGCCCCTGCTCTCCAGGCCGGGCAGCAGCAGGTGGTACAGGTGCGCCGGGTGCTCGCGGTCGGCGGGGACCGCCGGCTGCCGGACCCCGTTGGCGGCGGCCCAGCCGGCCAGCTCCGCGTGGTAGCGGCGCCACACCTCCTGGCGCATGGCCTGGATCTTCTCGAAGGATTCGAGCTGGGAGGTGAGCTGCGCGGCGAGGATGTCGGAGGGCAGGTAGCTGGAGCCGATGTCGACCCACCGGTACTTGTCCACCTGCCCGCGGAAGAACCGGCCGCGGTCGGTGCCCTTCTCCCGGACGATCTCCGCGCGGGCGGCGAGCTCGGCGTCGTTCACCAGCAGCGCGCCGCCCTCACCGCACTGCACGTTCTTGGTCTCGTGGAAGCTCTGCGCCGCCATGCGGCCGAACGACCCCAGCGCGCGCCCCCGGTAGGAGCCGCCGAGGCCGTGGGCGTTGTCCTCGATCAGGGCCAGGCCGTACCGCTCGGCCACGGCGAGGATCGGCTCCATCTCGCAGGCGACCCCGGCGTAGTGGACGACGACGACGGCCCGGGTGCGGTCGGTGATCGCGTCCGTCAGCAGCCTCTCGTCCAGGTTCAGCGTGTCGGGCCTGCAGTCGACGAAGACCGGCACCGCCCCGCGCAGCGCGTAGGCGTTGGCCGTCGAGACGAAGGTGAACGACGGCATGATCACCTCGTCGCCGGGCCTGAGGTCGAGCAATAGCGCCGACATCTCCAGGGCGTGCGTGCAGGAGGTGGTCAGCAGCACCTGCCGTGCCCCGGTCATCTCCCGCAGCAGCCCGGCGGCCCGCCGGGTGAACGGCCCGTCCCCCGACGTGGAGCCCCGGCGCACGGCCTCGGCGAGATAGTCCATCTCATTGGCCGAGACGTATGTCCGGTTGAAGGGAACGGGGGCGGGCGGGCGGCCGGAATTCGGCGGAAGGACGCGGGAAGAAGCGCCGGCCGCCGTCAACGGAGCCTCTTCTCCGGTACGGCGCCGATGTCGCGCATGGAATACACGGCTGAATGCTACGTACGCCGTTCCGCCGCGCCGCGGACCGACATGCGGGCGGACGCGACTCTTGTACGGGTGGCCGTGAGGTTTTTACCCGGGTCGCCGAGCTGCGACAACGCGCAAATATCCGGAAATGTCAGATATTTATTATATTGCGTCATATGGTATTCGTAACGGCTCGCGCGGGGACACCGACCCGCGCGAGCCGCGGCCTCGGGAGCGGGCGGCGACACGCCCGGTTCACCGCATGATCGGTTCCGGGGGAATATCGCTCCTAAAGTCGTTTCGTATTCTCCTTTTTCCGAGGCGACGGAGGTCCTGCCGTGGGAGAGAAACTGGTCGTGGTCGGCCAGGGGTACGTCGGCCTGCCTCTCGCGATGCGGGCCGTCGCGGCGGGATTCGACGTGGTCGGCGTCGACGTCGACGAGCGGCGGGTCAAGCGCCTCAACGCGGCCGAGTCCTACGTCGAGGACGTCGGCGACGACGCGCTGTCGGCCGCCCACCGCTCCGGCCGCTACCTGGCGAGCGCCGACTACGGCGCCGCCGGGGACTTCGACGTCTGCGTCATAACCGTGCCGACGCCGCTCCGCGACGGCGTCCCGGACCTGCGCCACATCGCCGCGGCCGGGGAGGCGGTCGCCCCGCTGCTGCGGCGGGGCGCCGCGGTCGTGCTGGAGTCCACCACCTATCCGGGCACCACCGAGGAGTACCTGCTGCCCCTGCTGGAGGAGGGCTCCGGCCTGCGGGCGCCGGAGGACTTCCACCTGGGCTACAGCCCGGAACGGATCGACCCCGGCAACGGGCACTGGCGCCTGGAGAACACGCCGAAGGTGGTCTCCGGCATCGACGCGGCGTCCCTGGAGCGGATCCGGGTGTTCTACGCCCGGCTCGTCCACCAGGTCGTCCCGGTCTCCTCGCCCCAGGTGGCGGAGCTGTGCAAGCTCCTGGAGAACACCTTCAGGCACGTCAACATCGCCCTGGTCAACGAGCTGTCGATCTTCGCGCAGCAGCTCGGCATCGACGTGTGGGAGGCCATCGACGCCGCCTCCACCAAGCCCTTCGGCTACATGCGCTTCACCCCCGGACCCGGCGTCGGGGGGCACTGCCTGCCGATCGACCCGTCGTACCTGTCGTGGAAGGTCAAGCGCAGCCTCGGGCACAACTTCCAGTTCGTGGAGCTGGCCAACGACATCAACCGCCACATGCCGGACCAGGTGGTACGCCGCCTGGGGCTCGCGCTGAACCGGGCGCGCAAACCGGTCAACGGCAGCCGGGTGCTCGCGCTGGGCCTGGCGTACAAGAAGAACGCCGGCGACTGCCGCGAGTCGCCGGCGATCGACGTGGTCAGGGGGCTGCGCAAGCTGGGCGCCGACGTGCGGGCCGCCGACCCGCACGTGGACCCCTTCCTGCTGCCCGCGGGCGTCGGGGTCGTCGCGTTCTCGGAGCGGGAGCTGGCCGAGGCCGACGCCGTGGTGGTCCTCACCGACCACGACTGCTTCGACTACGCGCTCGTCCAGCGGGCGAGCGCCTTCGTCCTCGACACCCGCAACCGCTGCCGCGGGCCCAACGTCGAGAGGCTCTGACCGGCCGGCGCCGGGCCTGCGGCGACGGACCGGCGGCGGGCCGCCCGCGGCCGGCTACGGGCGCATGACGCGGGCGATCAGCTCCTCGACCTGCGTGTTGAGCTTGGCCCCCCTCGGCCAGCCGGCGTAGTGGGTGAGGAAGACGACGATCTCGCGCAGCTCGTCGGGCGTGAGGTCGCCGGTCCGGACGGCCGCGTCGAGCTGGAGCCCGACGACGTCGTCCATGCCCTGGCCCACCAGCATGCCGAGCAGGAGCAGCCGCCGGTCGCGGTTGGAGATTCCCTCCCTGGACCACACCTCGGCGAACAGGTGCTCGACCGTCATCCCGAAGAAGTCGCCGGGGCCGTCCTCGACGTGGTCCCAGCCGTAGGCCTTTTTCATGATCTCCAATCCGCGGGCCCGGCGCTCAGGAGTGGTCTCGTCCGCGTGGTCGCTCATGGGGCACTCCAAGTCCGTCGGCCAGCCGTTCCAGGGCGAGGGCGGCCATCGGGGTCTCCACCCCGCTGGCCCGTGCGAGTTCCAGCGCCAGGGAGAGATCCTTCTCCCCGAGGGCTCTGACATGTAGCAATATTTCGTACCACGGATCATCCGGAGTTACAGGCTCGGTGGTCTTCCTGAGCATGATGGCCCCGGGGCCGCCGGTGACCGCGTCGGAGTGCCTGACGGCCTGCGCCAGCGCCTTCAGCGGGACGCCGCACGCCTCGGCCGGCCGCTGCGCCTCCGCCGCCGCCGCGAACGCCGCGAAGTGCAGCAGGTTGCGCGCCAGCTTGGCCCGCGTGCCCGCCCCGGCCGGGCCGACGTGCAGCACCAGCTGCGCCCAGTGCCCGAACGGCTCCCGGCACCGCTCGACCGCCTCGTCCGCGCCGCCGGCGAGGACGGCCAGCCTGCCCTCGTGCGCCCCCGTGAAGCCCCCGGTCACCGGCGCGTCCACCACGTGCACGCCGTACCGGGCCGCCTCGGCCGCCAGCTCCTCGGCGGTGACCGGGGAGATCGTCGAGTGGACGGCGATCACCGTGCCCGCCCGCGCGACCGGCAGGGCGGCGCGCACCACCTCGCGGACCTGCTCGTCGTCGAGGACCATGACCTCGATCACGCCGGCCTCGGCCGCGATCTCCAGCGGGTCCGTGACGGCCCGCGCGCCGCGCTCCACCGCGGGCGCGCACGCCCCGGGCCTGACGTCGTACACCAGCAGCCCTCCGGGCCGGCCGGCCAGCCGTACGGCCATCGGCGAGCCCATCTGGCCCAGCCCGACGAATCCGACCCTCATACCGGTCCTCCCTCCGGGAGCCGGGGGCCGCCCGGCCCCGGACACGGCCGCGTCGCGGCCCTCATGAGCGGATCACGTGCCCGCCGTCGACGTTGAAGATCTGCCCGCCGACCTGCTCGGCCACCCGCTCGCCCGCCGCGGTCTCCAGGTCGGCCACCACGACGTGCGCGCCCTCGGCCGCCAGCGCCCGGACGTAGGCCTCGCCGATCCCGCGGGCGCCGCCGGTGACGATCGCCACCCTGCCCTCGAACCGCGTTGCCGCACCGCCCCGCTCCCGCCCGTCCTCGAAGCGCATCATCGACCTCCGTACGGTGTGGCGACGACCTTGCTCTCCAGGTACTCCTCGAATCCGAGCACGCCCATCTCCCGCCCGACCCCCGACTGCTTGTAGCCGCCGAACGGCACGTCCCCGCCGTACCACTGCCCCCCGTTGACGCCGACCGTCCCGGTCCGCAGCCGCCGGGCCACCGCCAGCGCCCGCTCCTCGTCGCCGCCGTGCACCGCCCCCGACAGCCCGTACGGCGAGTCGTTGGCGATCCGGACCGCGTCGTCGTCCCCGTCGTGCGGCAGGGCCACCAGGACCGGGCCGAAGATCTCCTCCCGGGCGACCCTGGCGGAGTTCGTCATCCCCACGATCAGGGTCGGCTCGATCCAGAACCCCCGCTCCCGGTCCGGGGGCCGGCGCCCGCCGCAGGCGAACGCGCCCCCCTCGTCCAGGGCCAGCCGCAGGTAGGACTCCACCCGGTCGCGCTGGCGGGCGGAGATCACCGGCCCGCAGACGGTCCGGGGATCGGCCGGGTCGCCCACGCCCAGCTCGGCCAGCGTCCTGGCCGCGGCGTGCACGCCCTCGTCGAACCGCTCCCGGGGGAGCAGCAGCCGGGTGGTGATCGCGCACCCCTGCCCGGCGTGCGTCGCCACCGCGAAGGCCGCCGTCGCCGCCGCCGCGCCGACGTCGGCGTCCTCCAGCACCACGTAGGCCGACTTGCCGCCGAGCTCCAGGAAGACCCGCTTCACCGTGGCCGCCGCCGAGACCATCACCGAGCGGCCCGTCACGGTGGAGCCGGTGAACGAGACCAGGTCCACCCGGGGGTCGGAGACGAGCTGCGTGCCGAGCGCGTGCGAGGAGGAGGTGACCACGCTCACCACGCCGGGCAGCCGGCCTCGGCCACCGTCAGCTCCCGCAGCTCGTCGGCGTGCCCGGTCAGGGCCTCGCGCAGCTGCCGCAGGCAGCGGGCGCGCAGGGACGGGTCCGAGGCCCACGTCCCGGTGTCGAACGCCTCGCGCGCGGCGCCGATCGCCGCGTCCATGTCGGCGGGCGCCGCGTCCGGGGCCTCGCCCACGATCTCCTCGGTGGCCGGGTCGACGCTCAGGAAACGGGCGTCCGGCACCGCCCGGCCGCCGCCGCCCGGCCTCACGGGCGCTCCCACAGCGCGACCGGGGCGGCTCCCAGCCGGTACCAGCCCGCCGGCCTGCCCCCGGCGCGTTCCATGCGGCGCTTCATGCCGTCCGTCAGCACGCCCGCCCCGATCATCTCCGCGAACAGCGCGGTGGCGTTGCCGAAGTCGAACCAGTCGCGCTGCCACGACCAGCGCATGCCGCCCGCGTACCGGAACCACGACCCGCCGATCCCCGCCACCTCGTACGGCGTGCCGTCCGGACGGGTCGCCTCGGCGACCTGCTTCCAGAAGCCGACCACCTCGCCCTCGACCTCGTCGACGAGCACCTTCTGGTACGGGTAGCGCCAGCCGTCCAGCCCGCCCATCTCCGCCCCCAGTGCGACGTCGCGGATCTCGTCCCGGCCGACGGCCATGAACTCCAGCTCCGGGCCGAGGTTCCAGCCGTAGGTGGCGTCCTCGGTGTAGAGGGAGGCCAGCGGCCTCCAGTCACCGAGACGCTCGCACTCACGGTTGGACGACAGCCACAGCCGGACCATCTCCTCCAGCTCCTCGCGCGGATACATCAGTCCTCCAGTCGCAGCGCTCGGGTGGGACAGTTGCGCACGGCCTCGCGCACCGCGCCGGACAGGGCGGCGGGCGGCTCGTCCGCCAGGACGTCCACCGCGCCGCGCCGGGGCACGGAGAAGACCTCCGGGGCGGCGAGCTCGCACTCGGCGTGCCCCTGGCACAGGTCGGCGTCCAGGACCACCCTCATCGGACCCGCCTCCGGTAGCGGACCGCGCAGGGCCGTGCGAGCTGGACGACCATCTTGGTGTGGTCGTCGCGGTAGCTCTCCAGCGGCTGGGCGGGCGCGAACTCCCAGTCCCGCAGCAGCACCGAGAAGATCGCCTTGAGCTGGACCATGGCGAACTGGGCGCCCACGCAGCGGTGCCTGCCCGCCCCGAACGGGATCCACGTCCACCGGTTGACCAGGTCCTCCTGGCGCGGCTCGGCGTAGCGTTCGGGCCGGAAGGAGTCGGGGTCGGGGAAGTCCCCGGCCAGCCGGTTCGAGACCGCGGGGGAGGCGGCGACCAGCTCGCCCGGCTCGATGTCGTACCCGCACACCCGCTGCGGGGTCTTGGCCACCCGCATCAGCAGGATCAGCGGCGGGTGCAGCCGCAGCGCCTCCTTGATCGCCGACTCCAGCGCCGGGATCTCGCGCAGCGCCTGGAAGCTCACGGCCGAGCCGTCGGCGTACAGCGTCTCCAGCTCCCCGTCGACCCGCGCCATCGTCCCGGGGTGGCGCAGCAGCTCGATCAGGGTCCAGGCCGCGGTGCCGGAGGTGGTGTGGTGCCCGGCGAACATCATCGAGATGAACACGCCGGTGACCTCGTCGGCGCCGAAGCGCGGGGTGCCGTCCTCGTTCCGCACCGAGAGCAGCACGTCCAGCAGGTCGCGGTCCTCGCGCGCCGCCGGGCCGCGCGAGTCCATGATCTCCTGCACCAGCGCCACCAGACCGGCCCTGGCCGCGTCCCGCCGCCGGAAGGACTCGATGTCGGCGTACGGGTCCACGAACGCGATCGGGTCGGTGCCGCGCTCCAGGTCGTGGTAGAGCCGCGCGAACCGCGCGTCGAGCCGCTCGCGGAACCTGCGGCCGATCAGGCACGAGGAGGAGGTGTAGATGGTCAGCTCGGCGAACCAGTCGAGCAGGTCGATCTCGCCCTCGTCGTCCCAGAGCGCGACCATCTCCCTGACCTCGCGTTCGATGGTCTCGGCGTGCCCGCGCATCATCGTGGCCCGCAGCGCCTGGTTGTGCAGCATCTCCTTGCGCCGCTCGGGCGGGGCGTCGAAGACCACGCCCTCGCCGAAGATCGGCTTCATGAACGGGTACGCCTCGGCCTGGTCGAGGTCCTCGTCGGCCGACCGGAAGAAGAACTCGTTGGCCTCGGCCCCGGACAGCAGCACGACCGGCCGGCCCGCCAGCGAGAACGTCCCCACGTCCCCGCACTCCCGGCGGACCCGCCACATGAGCTCGACGGGATCGGTGCGCAACTCCTCCAGATGATCGCTCCCGGACACCGGGGGCGCTTTTCTAGTCATTCCGCTCCTCGTTCAGGGGGGCTTCGGGTTCGATCTCCAGGAGGGTGACGTGCGCGCCGCGGGGCATGGAGACCACGGCCAGGACGGCCGCCGCCACGTCGCGAGGCTTGAGGAACCGGTCGTGCCTGGCCAGCCCGAACCTCGTCCAGTCGTCCAGGACCTTCCGCAGGACCTCGACGGGCCAGGTGGAGCCCATGCCCGACAGCGTCGGGCCGGGGCGAAGGACCGACGCCCGCACCCCGGTGCCCTCCAGCTCCATCCGCATCGCCCCGGCCGGCCCCTCCAGGGCGTTCTTGGCGGCGACGTAGGCGCCCATCCGGGGACGTGGCAGGCGCACCACGTCGGAGGTGACGAACACGATGTCGCCGCGTCTCCTGGCCGCCATCGCGGGCGCCACGGCCGCCACGAGCCGCTGGGTGCCGAGCAGGTCGAGCTGGAGCTGCGCCTCGAAGGCCGGGGTGGAGGTCTCGTAGGCGTTCCCCGGCGTCACCTCGCCCGCGCAGGTCACCACCACCTCTGTTTCACCTAACGCTTGCTCGGCTTCGGAGACAAAAAAAGAGACCGACCCGTCGGAGGTCACGTCGAGCGGCAGCGCCACGGCCCCCCCGCCCCCGGCCCTGATCCTCGCCGCCAGTTCCTCGCAGACCGCCGCCCGGCGCGCGCCGAGGGCCACGGGATGACCGGCCCGCGCCAGGGCCACGGCCACGGCCGCCCCGATGCCGGACGAGGCCCCGCTGACCAGGGCCGGCCTGCGCTCGGGGTGCGGGGGGACTCTCGGCACGGGAAACCTCCGTCGTCGGTCGTGGCCGGGCGTTCCGGGCCGCGTGGGGTCTCACCGGCGGGTCACGCTCATCGGCAGGCGGGCGAACCCCCGGACGTTGGCGGCGTGCGTCCGTTCGGCCCCGGCCAGGTCGATCTCGTAACCGGTGATCCGCCGGGTCAGCTCGCCGAGGACCACCCGCCCCTCCATCCGGGCCAGCGAGGCCCCCAGGCAGAAGTGGCCGCCCCGGCCGAAACTGATCATCTCTCCGGTGTCGCGGTCCAGGTCGTAACGGTCGGCGGCGGGGAAGACCCGCTCGTCGCGGTTGGCCGAGCCGACCAGCAGCAGTACCCGGGCCCCGACCGGAAGGCGCGTGCCGCGCACCTCCACCTCCTCGGCGACCCGCCTGGCCAGCATCTGCGAGGACGTGTCGTAGCGCAGGGTCTCCTCCACCCACGGCTCCACCGCCCCGCCCAGGGCCTTGGCCCCCTCCACCGGGTTCAGGAACGCCCAGTACAGGGCGTTGCCGAGCAGCTTCGTGGTCGTCTCGTTGCCGGCGACCACCATCAGGAACAGGAACGCGATGATCTCCTCGTCGCTCATCCGCTCACCGTCGATCTCGGCGTCCAGCAGGGCGCTGGTCAGGTCGTCGGTCCGCCGGGCGCGCCGCAGGGCGAGCATGTCCGCGTAGTAGCCGACCAGTTCGAGGGAGGCCGCCACGCCCTCGGGCGGGATCTCCTGAAGGCCGTCGTCGCGGTGCATCAGCACGTCGGCCAGCCGCCGCAACTCCCGCCGGTCGGCCTCGGGCACGCCCATCAGCTCGGAGATCACGTCCATCGGCACCCGGCTCGCGACGGCCGTGATCCAGTCGAACTCCCCGCCCTCCAGTGCCGGCTCCAGGTGCAGGCGCGTGATCTCCCTGATCCGCGGCTCCAGCGCGGCCACCCGGCGCGGGGTGAACCCCCGCGACACCAGTGCCCGCATCCTGGTGTGCCGGGGCGGGTCCATGGCCAGGAAGGACATGGACCGGTGCGCGCCGGGCCCCCACACGGTGGGCTCCAGCGAGACCCCGTAGCCGCTGGAGTAGGTCGAGCCGTTCCTGAACGCGGAGCCGACGTCCTCGTGGCGGGACAGCGCCCAGAAGTCCAGCTCCTCGTTGCGGTAGAGCGGCGCCTCCTCCCGGAGCCTGGCGTAGACGGGATAGGGATCCTCGTGCACGGCGTAGTCATAGGGGCTGTACAGCGGTGCCCCGCCGATGGCGACGCTGTCGCGTCGCGGTTCGGCCGCTGGGACCCGGCTCCTTCCCTCGTCGCTCATCCGCTTCGCTCCTTCGCTCCTCGGTCCAGTCCCCGGCGCGGCCTCACGGCGCTCCTCGGTCCAGTCATCGGCGCGGCCTCACGGGCCGATCCCCGGCAGGGGCATGGGGTGGTTTCTGCCATGGCTTCATGGGGTGTTTTCCGGTGTGGTCCCGTGGGGGGCGGGGGGGAAGACGGTGGCGGCGGTGGTGGCGAGGAGGGCGGGGAGGTCGTCGTAGGAGAGGTGGCCCATTCCGGCCTGGACCAGGGCGCCGTAGAAGGCCAGCTCGAAGGTCTGGAGGGCGGCGGGGGAGGCGTCGGTGGCCTCGGCGATCCGTTCGTGGACGCGCAGGCCGATGCGGGCCCGCAGGCGCCGGACGTTCGGTTCGTCGGCGAGCATCGCGGCGGTGCAGGCCGACGACAGGGCCGGATCGTCGGCCACGAGCAGCGCCACCCCGCGCAGGGCCTCGGCCGCCCGTTCGGCGGGTGAACCGCCGTGGGGCAGGGGGGCGGGGGGTGGCAGGTCGCGCAGGCGCCGCCAGAACACCTCCGCCAGGAGGTGGTCCTTGGAGGCGAAGTAGGTGTAGGCGGTGGCCGGGGCCACTCCCGCGCGCCTGGCCACCCCGCGTACGGTCAGCCCCTCGTACCGGTGTTCCGCGACCTCCGCGACCGCCGCCTCGGCGAGCCTGCGCACGGTCTCGGCCTGCCGGTCCGACAGCCGGGCCCGGGGGGCCTGGGTCGTCCTGGCCATCGTCGCTCCTCGAACTGGACACCTGTCCAGAAGCTAGTCCACGGATGAGGGGTTGCCTAGGCCCAAACGCGCGGCGGTTCGGCCGGCGGGGTATCCGCGGGGTGTCCCGGGTGGATCGGTGCGGTCCCGTGGGAGAAGGAAGTGTTGATCTACAATGTCAAGGACGGAGCCGTGCGGACGACCACAAGGAAAAGGGGGACAACGAAGCGTGAGAGCGCTCTCAGGAGGATGGTGATCTGATCGTCGCCGGGAAGGAAGTGTGGCTGCTCGTGGTCGCGACGCCGCTGGTGGGGGCGGTTTTCCGCCGATCGGGTGTTTGCGGGGCTCCCGTCCATCCGAGAGAGCGCTCCCTGAGGGCTATTGACTAGGCCGCGTCACGGCGTCAGGATCTGCCAAGTGCGGACTCCGGGGGGGCCGCCGTGACCGTCGCAGTGCCTCGAGAACGGACCCTCGATGATCAGACCCTTCGCCCGCCTGGGCGCCCGCAGGAGCGGATTCGCGGTGCTCGCGAGTCTCGCCGTGCTGGCCACCGGGACGGCCGGCATCCCGAGCGCGGGAGCCGAGAGCGCGACCGGCGGCCGGCAGCCGGTGATCGGCAAGCCGGCGCTGGACTTCCGCGGCTGTGCCCGCATCGAGAAGAAGCTGCCCACCCTGAACGAGTGGCCGAAGGTCAAGAGCAAGATCGGGAAGAACCCGCTCCAGGAGCGCCGGATCGCGAAGATCCTCGCGGGCATGACGCTCGCCGAGAAGGTCGGCCAGATGACCCAGCCGGAGATCACCTCGATCACCCCCGCGGAGGTCGGGCAGTACTTCATCGGCTCGGTGCTCAACGGCGGCGGCGCGTGGCCGAACCGCGACAAGCACGCCCCGCCCAAGGCCTGGCTCGACCTCGCCGACGCCTACTGGAACGCCTCCGTCGCCACCCGGACGAAGATCCCGGTGATCTGGGGCATCGACGCCGTGCACGGCAACAACAACGTCTACGGCGCGACGGTCTTCCCGCACAACATCGGCCTGGGTGCCGCGCAGGACCCGTGCCTGGTCCGCGACATCAGCGCGGCGACGGCCCGGCAGATCCGCGCCACCGGCCAGGACTGGGCGTTCGCGCCCACCCTCGCCGTCCCCCTGGACGACCGGTGGGGCCGCACCTACGAGGGCTTCTCCGAGGACCCCCGGATCACCCGCGCCTACGGGTACGAGGCCGTCAAGGGTCTGCAGGGCAGGCACCCGTGGGGCATCGGCCAGGACGGGGTGATCGCCACCGCCAAGCACTTCATCGGTGACGGCGGCACCCTCAAGGGCGTGGACCAGGGCGTCAACCCCTCGTCCGAGGCCGAGATGATCAACGTGCACGGCCAGGGCTACTACGGCGCGCTCGCGGCCGGCGCCCAGAGCGTGATGGTCTCGTTCAACAGCTGGACCAACACCGAGCTCGGCATCGACGAGGGCAAGCTGCACGGCAGCAAGCGCGCCCTCGACGAGATCCTCAAGAAGAAGATGGGCTTCGACGGCGTCGTCGTCTCGGACTGGAACGGCATCGGCCAGGTCGCCGGCTGCACCAACGCGAGCTGCGCCAAGGCGGTCAACGCGGGCATCGACGTGGTGATGGTGCCAAGCGACTGGAAGGCGTTCATCGCCAACACGATCGCCCAGGTGCAGAGCGGCGAGATCCCGATGGCGCGGATCGACGACGCGGTCACCCGCATCCTGCGGGTGAAGCTGCGCGCCGGCGTGCTCGACGGGCCCAAGCCCTCCAAGCGCGCCTTCGCCGGGTCGGCCGACGCGCTGGAGGCGCGCAGGCTCGCCAGGGAGGCGGTGCGCAGGTCGCAGGTCCTGCTGAAGAACAACGGCAAGGTGCTGCCGCTGGCGAGCGACTCCAAGGTCCTGGTGGTCGGCAAGAGCGCCGACAGCCTGCAGAACCAGACCGGCGGCTGGACGCTCACCTGGCAGGGCACCGGCAACGTCAACGCCGACTTCCCCAACGGCACGACGATCCTCGGTGGTCTGCGCGAGGCGCTGGGCGAGGCCGACGTCACCTTCAGCGAGACCGGTGAGGGCGTCGACCCGTCGGCGTTCGACGCGGTCGTCGCGGTGATCGGCGAGACCCCGTACGCCGAGGGCGTCGGGGACCTGGCGCGGCGCTCGCTGGAGGCCGCCAAGATCTACCCCGGTGACCTGGCGGTGCTCGACCGGGTCAGCGGCAAGGGCGCGCCCGTCGTCACCGTCTACGTCAGCGGCCGGCCGCTGTGGGTGAACAAGGAGCTCAACCGCTCCGACGCCTTCGTCGCCGCGTGGCTGCCGGGCACCGAGGGCGGTGGCGTCGCCGACCTGCTGGTGCGCGGCAAGCACCGCGAGGGCTACACCGGCAAGCTGCCGTACTCGTGGCCGAAGAGCGCCTGCCAGACGCCGCTGAACCCCGGCACCGAGGGCTACGACCCGCTCTTTGCGCTCGGGTACGGCCTGCGCTACGGCCAGACCGGGTCGGTGGGGACGCTCGACGAGACCTCCCCGGCCGGCTGCGGCGAGCAGGGTGGCGGTGGCGAGGCCGGTGAGGATCTGGAGATCTTCAACCGGACGGACGTGGCGCCGTACAGGAGCCTGATCGGCTCGGCGGAGAACTGGGGCGGCACCGAGATCGGCGCCGACGGCCGGGCGGCGCACGCCGAGATCGCCGTGGAGCCCGCGGACGTGAACGTGCAGCAGGACGGCCTGAAGGCGACCTGGAGCGGTACCGGCCCGGCCCAGATCTACATGCAGGACCCGGCCGGGGGCTCGGACCTGCGGGGCTACCTCAACGCCGGTGGGGCGCTGGTCTTCGACACGATCGTCCACCAGGCCCCGGCCGCCAGGACCGTGCTGAGCGTCCACTGCGTCTACCCGTGCCTCTCCGAGGTGGTGGCGACCTCCCTGTTCCAGGGGATCCCGGTCGGCACCAGGACGACGGTCAAGATTCCCGTCTCCTGCTTCGCCGCGGGCGGTCTGGACCTGGAGGCGGTGAACACGCCGTTCCTGGTCTACACCGACGGGGCCTTCTCGGCCTCGTTCGCCAACGTCCGCTGGGTGCCGAAGGCGGCCGGTGATCCCGACGCGCGGAAGTGTGAGGATCTGACCTAGGACCGGCCCGGGCGCCGGACCTGGATCCGAGGTCCGGTGCGAGGGCCGCGATGACCGCGATGACCGCCCGGTGACGGGAGGCGAGGCCGGAGGGCGCGTGCCGCCCTCCGGCCTCGCCGCCGTTCCGGGCGCGTCGTGCTCCGTGCGGCCGGTGGTTCCGGGGGAACCGGTGAGGCGGTTCCCCCGGAGGTCCGTCAGTCGAACTCGCCGTCCTTCACGCCGCCGACGAAGGCGTCCCACTCGCTCGGGGTGAACGCCAGCGCCGGGCCCTTCGGATCCTTGGAGTCGCGGACGAGATAGAGGTGGTCGGAGTCGGCCTTGTGGGGGACGGTCGTCGCCTCACCGGGGACGACCGCCACCTCCACGCAGTTGCCTCCGGTGCTGCGGCCGCTCTTGCGCCATTGGGCGTCGGACAGATCCATCGTGGACCCTCGCACTTTTTCTTCCTTCGGGTACTAGGGGGTGGAAAACCTTCCCGCCATCTGGGCGATGAAGGCCGCCGACGCCTCCTGGCCGAGAGCCATGGCGCAGAGGCTCTCGAACATGGAGGCGTATCGGCTGACTTGCTCTGGTTCGTCCGGCAGGAGCCCGCTCGCGGCCTGCTCCAGGTAGAGCAGGTCGGGATCCTCCGGTTCGGGGAAGCTGAGCAGGCAGAACGGGCCGTCCATCGCGGGGTGGGCGCCGGCGGAGAACGGGAGGACCCGGATCTCCACGTTGGGCAGCCCGCCGAGGTGGACGAGATGTTCCAGCTGCTCCGACATGGTGTCGCCGCCGCCGATCCGGCGCCGGATCACCGCTTCGTCGAGCACCGCGACGAGGTGGATAGGGTCGCCTGGTCCGTGCAGCAGTCGCTGACGCGAGATGCGCACGGCGACCGTCTCCTCGACCGTGGAGGGGGTCTGGGCGACGGCGGTCGCCTCGATCACTGCGCGTGCGTACGGTTCGGTCTGCATCAGGCCGGGAACGACCAGCGGCTCGTACGACCGTACGAGGGACGCCTCCGCCTCCAGCCCGATGTAGGAGTCGAAGCCGGGCTTGAGCGCCTGCCGGTGGCGGTGCCACCAGTCGCGCCTCCTGGCCTCGACGGCCATCTGGATCAGGGAGGCCCGCGCCTCCCCGGTCACGCCGTACACGTCGGTGAGGGCCGACACGTCCGAGGGACGAGGCCGGGTCTGGCCCGTCTCGTACCGCCAGACGGTGGTGTCGGTGGAGCCGATCCGCTCGGCCACCTCCACCCTGCTCAGCCCACTGTCCTTTCGCAGACGGTTGAGTTCAGCGACCAGGCGGCGATGCCGGGCCGTGGGGCTGCGTCGAGAAACCACGCATCTACCTCCCTCCGTCCTTTGATAGGAAAACTGTGGAATCTCAACCTGAGGTATTGCAGTCCTTGATAGAACAGTTCACCGTGAGTGAGTGTGCCATCTCAGAGGGCGACGTGCATGGAATATGCGGGTCGGGGAGTGAGGTCAACGATGACGACCGGACGGCAGGCCGTCTCACCTCGGACGACGGTGCCCCTCAAGGGGGTTCCGGAGTCGGTGGCGACGGCGCGGAGCCGGGTCAGGGAGCTGCTGGGTGAGGGGCACCCCGCCTTCGACGACGTCGTCCTCCTGGTGAGCGAGGTGGTGACCAACTCGGTCGTCCACTCCGGCTCCGGGGCGGGCGGCGAGATCGCGATGACGGTGACGACGGGACCGGCCGCGGTGCTGGTCGAGGTCTGCGACGCCGGCTCCGGCGCCTCGGCGCCGCACGTGCGCAACGACCCCGAGGCCGAGGGCGGGCGCGGCATGTTCCTGGTCGACCTGCTCGCGGAGGGCTGGGGCATGTACGACGAGCCCGCCGGCGGTGCGCGGACGGTCTGGTTCAGGGTCGTCTTCTGATCCTCTCCCGGAACTCCCGGAGTTCTCGCCGCGCCCGGGACGCGGCGCGCGGTGCTCCGGTTCGGGGGCGTCCTCCGATCTGCCCCCCGAGTCCCCGCGGCGCCTAAAATTTGGGCCTTTCCTAATCAACGCCGCTGCTTGACTCTCGGTGGAGGCACGTGACGAATCCCTAGAGTGCGTGCCTGAGGAGGACACAGGTGAGACGCCGACTGATCGTGGTGTTCGCCGCCCTGGCGCTGTTGTGTCTCGGTGTGACCGGGGCCGGAGCCTCGGCCGAGCCACAACCGAACAGCCAGTACAAGGTCCAGGGACCGACCACGTCCCAGCAGCGCAGCGCGGTCGCCGCCACAGGCGCCGCGATCGACCAGGTCGACTCCGACTCGATCGTGGTCACCGCCAGCCAGGAAGAGGTCGCCGAGATCAAGAAGCTCGGCTACAGCGTCACCAGGATCCCCAGGGCGTTATTCCCGACCGGGCCCGAGCAGCGCGCGGACTTCCCGCCGTCCGACTCCGGGTACCACACCTACGCCGAGATGACCGCCGCGGTGAACAAGATCGTCGCCGACCACCCGACGATCGCCCGCAAGATCAGCTACGGCAGCTCGTACGAGGGACGCGACCTGATCGCGGTGAAGATCAGTGACAACGTCGCCACGGACGAGAACGAGCCCGAGGTGCTGTTCACCCACCACCAGCACGCCCGCGAGCACCTGACCGTCGAGATGGCGATCTACCTGCTCAACCTGTTCACCGACGGCTACGCCACCGACAGCCGTATCGCGAACCTGGTCAACGGCCGCGAGATCTGGATCATGCCGGACCTCAACCCCGACGGCGGCGAGTACGACATCGCCACCGGCTCCTACCGCTCCTGGCGCAAGAACCGCCAGCCCAACTCCGGCTCGTCGTACGTGGGCACGGACATGAACCGCAACTGGGGCTACAACTGGGGCTGCTGCGGCGGCTCGTCCGGTTCGGCCTCCAGCGACACCTACCGGGGCTCGGCGGCGGAGTCGGCGCCCGAGGTCAGGGCGGTGGCCAACTGGGTCCGCAGCCGGGTCGTCGGCGGGGTGCAGCAGATCAAGTCGCACATCGACTGGCACACCTACGGCGAGCTGATCCTGTGGCCGTACGGCTACACCTTCAACGACACCGCGCCCGGCCTGACCCAGGACGACCGCGACGCCCACGCGACCCTGGGCCAGAACATGGCCTCCACCAACGGCTACACCCCCCAGCAGGCCAGCGACCTCTACGTCACCGACGGCACCATCGACGACTGGATGTGGGGCGTCCACAAGATCTTCAGCTACACCTTCGAGATGTACCCGACGAGCGCCTCGCCGGGCTTCTACCCTCCCGACGAGCAGATCGTCCCGCAGACCACCCGCAACCGCGAGGCCGTGCTCCGCTTCATCGAGTACTCCGACTGCGTCTACCGGATCATCGGCAAGGAGGCGCAGTACTGCGGCGGCTCCAACCCCGGGGTGACGGTCTACTCCGACACCTTCGAGACGGCGACCGGCTGGACGACCAACCCCTCGGGCACCGACACCGCCACCTCCGGCGCGTGGGAGCGCGGTGACCCCGAGGCCACCACCTCCGGCGGCGCCAAGCAGCTCGGCACCACCGTCAGCGGCAGCAACGACCTGGTCACCGGACGCCTCGCCGGCGCGGCGGCGGGTGACCACGACCTGGACGGCGGGGTCAGCAGCGTCCGCTCACCGGCGATCACGCTGCCCTCGTCCGGCACGCTCAGGCTGGGCTTCTCCTGGTACCTGGCGCACGGCTCCAACGCCTCCAACACCGACTTCCTGCGGGTGAAGGTCGTCGGCTCCTCCACCACCCAGGTCTTCCAGCAGCTCGGCTCGGCCGCCAACCGCAACGGCGCCTGGGCCACGGCGAGCGTCGACGTCTCCGCCTTCGCCGGGCAGAGCGTCCGCATCCTGGTCGAGGCCGGTGACGCCTCCGGCGCCTCCCTCGTCGAGGCCGGCGTCGACGACGTGAAGATCACTCAGCAGTAGTCCCGATCCCCGTGCGGGGCGCCCGTCGCCGGCGGGCGCCCCGCACCCCTCCCACCGGCTCCGCGTCCTTGCCCCTTCGTCCGTCCCGGGCGGCTTCCCCGCGCGGTTCGATCCGTCCTCCCGAGGACGGGCCGCGTCCGCCGAGGACGGCCGGGGACCGGTTGACCGGGGATCGCCGGGGGCGTCCCGGGACAGGTGGCGCGGAGGTCTCAGACGCGGCAGATCAGCTCGCCGTGCAGCAGCGACAGCCAGCCGTCCGGGTCCGCGGCCCAGGCCCGCCACCCCTGGGAGATGCGGCGCAGGTCCTCCTCGGTGGCGGAGCCCGAGGCGAGGACCTGGCGGGCCATGTCGGACTCCAGCACCCGATCGGCCCACATGCCGCCCCACCAGGCCCGGTCCTCGGGCGTGGCGAAACACCACGTGGAGGAGGTGGCGGTGATGTCGGCGAACCCGGCCCGCCGCGCCCACGACAGCAGCCGCCGGCCCGCGTCGGGCTCGCCGCCGTTGGCCCGCGCCGTCCCCCGGTAGAGGTCGAGCCACTCCGTCAGCGCGGGCGTCTCCGGGAACCAGGTGAACGCGGCGTAGTCGCTGTCGCGTACCGCGACGACCCCGCCCGGCCTGCACACCCGCCGCATCTCGCGCAGCGCCAGGACCGGATCGCCCACGTGCTGGAGCACCTGGTGGGCGTGGACCACGTCGAAGGTGTCGTCGGGAAGGTCCAGGGCGTGCGCGTCCGCCACGGCGAACGCGATGCCGGTCAGCCCGCGGCGCCCGGCCTCCGCCCGCGCCAGGTCCAGGGCACGCTCGCTCACCTCCACCGCGGTGACCCGGCCGGGCGCGACGCGCCCGGCCAGGTCCGCGGTGATGGTGCCGGGCCCGCAGCCCACGTCCAGCAGGCTCATGCCCGGCCTCAGGTGCTCGAGCAGGTACGCCGCCGAGTTCTCCGCCGTGCGCCACCTGTGGGACCTGAGCACCGACTCGTGGTGGCCGTGCGTGTAGACGGCGTTCGTGCCTGTCATGGGGACCTCTCCTCGTCGGCGGGTGCTCCGACCGTAACAGAGGTCTCACATTTCAAGAAGAATCGTCTCACCATTCAGACAATGGGGGGTGCCGAGCCGGCCGGGCACGGCGCCGCCGGGGGCGGGCGTGACGGCCGGACGCGGCACCGGGCCCGCCCCGGAAGCGGTACCGAGAGGGCGGCAGGGCTCAGAGGCGGAAGTCCAGGTCCGGGACGATCTCGGCGACGTCCATCTGGGCCTTCTGCAGCCGTCCGGAGTGGTCCCAGTTCATCGACTGCCACCGGGTGAACTGGTCGAGGACCCACATCCCCGACTGGCGGCTGCCGTTGCCGGACCGGCCGTTGCCGCCGAACGGCAGGTGGGCCTCCGCGCCGGACGTGGAGTTGTTGACGCTGACCATGCCCGCGCCGATCCCCTCGCGGAAGCGGAAGACCGAGGCCGGGTCGGTGGTGTAGACGGCGCAGGAGAGCCCGTAACCGGGGAGGTTGGCCAGGTCCAGGGCCTCCTGGAGGGTGGAGAAGGAGGTCACGCCGACGATGGGGCCGAAGGTCTCCTCCAGGAAGAGGCGGTCGTCGGGACGGACGCCGTCCACGACCACCGGGTGGTAGTAGAGACCGCCCTCCCCGGTGAAGTCGCCGCGCGGGTTCTCGGCGGTGATCCGGCCGACGGGCCCGGAGACGACCGTGTGGTGGGACTGGATCCAGCCCAGGTACTCCTCGTAGCGGTCGGCGAACCGGCGCTCCAGCAGCGGCCCGCACAACACCTCGCCGGAGGGGTCGCCGATCGCCGCGGCGGCCACGGCGCGGGCGTAGCGGCGCAGGAACTCGTCGTGGACGCTCTCGTGCACGATCACGGTGCCGAGCGAGGTGCAGCGCTGCCCGGCGGTGCCGAAGCCCGCGAACAGCGCGCCCTCCACCGCCAGGTCCAGGTCGGCGTCCGGCATGACCACCATCGGGTTCTTGCCGCCCAGCTCCAGGCAGGGCGACTGCAGGTGGCGCCCGCACAGCTCGCCGACGGCGCGGCCCACCTCGGTGGAGCCGGTGAACCCGACCTTGTGCACCGTGCCCTCGGCGAGCGCCGTCTCCAGGCCCTCGAACGTCGTGGCGCCGTCGGCCAGCACCAGGTTCAGCACCCCGTCCGGCAGCCCGGCCGCCGCGAACAACCGGTAGAGCGCGTGCGCCGAGGCCGCCGCGTACTCGGCCGGCTTCCACACCACGGCGTTGCCGCAGAGCAGGGCGGGGACGAGGTACCACGCCGGCACCGCGACCGGGAAGTTGCCGGCGGTTATCACCGCGGCCACCCCGACGGGGACGCGGAAGGTGAACAGGTTCTTGTCCGGCATCTCCGAGGGGACCGTCTGGCCGTACAGTCTCCGGCCCTCGCCGAGGAAGAAGTCGCAGGTGTCGACGATCTCGCGGACCTCGCCCAGCGCCTCGGCGTACGGCTTGCCGATCTCACGGGTGACCAGGCGGGCGAGGTCGGCGGCGTTGGCCTCCACCAGGCGCCCGATGGAGGCGATCACCCGTCCTCGGACGGGCGCGGGAACCCGCGCCCACTCCCGCTGCGCGGCGGCGGCCGTACGGCACGCGGTGGAGAACGTGGCGGGGTCCGCCAGCCGGACCCGGGCGACCACCTCGTCCAGGTGAGCCGGGTCGACCGACTCGTAGGTCACGCCGTTGGACGCTTCTTTTCCGCCGATGACGGAGACGATCTCGCTGGTCACCTTCGACCTCCCGGTATGGACGTGTAACCGCATTGTCCCCGCGCGGGAGGAGGCCGTCACATCGGCCGTGGAGCGGAAGGCCGGCGCCGAGGCGGTACGCGAGGCGCTCGAGGCCGCCGGGCGGGGAGCGGGGGCGGGGCGGGGCGGGGCGTCAGATCATGCGGAAGTCGGCGAAGTCGAAACCGGGGGAGACCACGCAGCTCACCAGCACGCCCTCGTCGCCCGCGGGGCGGGCGGCCTGCCAGGTGCCTCCGGGCACCAGGACCTGCGGGACCTGCCCCTCCTCCACCAGGGGGCCGAGGGTCACGGTGGTGGCGGGCACCCCCTCGTGGCCGCCGAGGACGAGCGTCAGCGGGCCGCCCCGGTGCCAGAACCAGATCTCGTCGGAACGGACCAGGTGCGGACGCGACTCCTCCCCGGGCTGGAGCAGGAAGTAGATCCCGGTGGCGGTGGCCCGGACCCCGTCGTACCCGGGCGGGGTGAGCTCGGCGGAGGTCCGCCAGGTCTCGCGGAACCAGCCGCCCTCGGGATGCGGCAGCAGGTCGAGCGCCTCGGCGAGCGGAGGGCGGGAAGTCGTCGTCACCGTACGGATTCTAGGCGCCGCGGCCCTCGCCGCACCTGGTCGTCCGGGGAGGATCGACAAAGTAGGGAAGTACGTACTATTCTTCATCAGTACAATGAAGCACGTAAATATCTACGAGAGCGATCCCGGCGGTCTTCTCTACGACCCTCGGGTCAGGACCGCGATGACCTGGTTCGCCGACGACGACGAGGACCTGCTCACCTTCGAGGCCGGCGCCGCCGTCCGCACCGCCAACCACGCCGTCGAGCGCATGCGCGCCCACGGATCCCAGGGACGAGGGGTCAGCGCGGGCGCCCTTGACCTGCTGGTCCGCCTCAACGCCGGCGAGCAGGGCATCAGCATCGGCGAGCTGGCCCGGTCCGCCGGGGTCAGCTCCCGCAACGTCACCGGCCTGGTCGACACGCTGGAGCACGACGGGCTGGTCCGCCGGGTGGCCGACCCCGGGGATCGGCGTTCGGTCCTGGCCGAGATCACACCTGCCGGGCGGGCGTGGATGGAGGCGTTCCGCAGGCCGTCGCAGCTCGCCGTGCGGGCGATGTTCCAGGGCTTCGCTCCCGAGGAGCTGGCCGTTCTGCGCGACCTGTGCCTGCGGCTGGCCGCCAACCGGCATCGCCTCGCCGACCACCTGCGCCGGGCCGGGCCGGAGCCGTGACCGGGACGGCCCGGGAACGGGGCCGTCTCGCCGTGCGCGACCGTCACGGGGGGTGCGGCGCCGGTCGGCCCCGGTCGGCCCCGGTCGGCCCCGGTCGGCGCCGGCCGCCCGGCGAAGGTCCGGTCGCGTCCCCCGCCCGCCCACCGGCGGGAGACCGCCCTGTCCCCAGAGGAGTTCCCGCCGCCATGGCCTCCATCCGCCACGAGATCGTCGTCGATGCGTCCCCCGAGCACATCTGGGATGTGCTGCGCGACGTCGGAGCCGTGCACGAGCGCCTGCTGCCGGGCCGTGTCACGGACACCCGGCTGGAGGGCGACCAGCGGTTCCTCACCTTTCCCGACGGGCACGTCGTGCGCGAGCTGATCGTCGCGATCGACGACGATTCCCGCCGCCTGGCCTACTCCGTGGTCGAGGGCGCGAGACCCCCGCTCGAGCACCACCACGCCTCGTTCGAGGTCCGCCCGGAGGGCGACGGAGCGGGCCGGCTGATCTGGACCACCGACGTGCTGCCGCACGCGCGGGCCGCCGAGGCTCGCGTTCGCATCGAGTACGGCGCGCTGGAGATGAAGCGGGCCATCGAGGGCGCGGCGCGCGGCTGAGCCGCCCCGCGCGATCCCCGCGCGGGGGCGTCCCGGTGGAGATCGATGTGGATTTGTCGGCCAGGTTGGCTAGCGTTCGCTGCGTGATCGAACGGTGGAACCGGGATCAGGTGCTGGCGCTCGCGCCTGACGCCCCCTCCCAGAAGGCAGCCCACGGAGTCTCCTCACCCGCCAAGTGGTCGGGGACGGGGGTGAGTGCCGACGCGCTGTGGGGCGAGTGCAAGGGCAGTGGCTCCAAGCCCTACCGGGCGTGCGTCGACCTGTCCGAGCCCGCCTACAAGTGCACCTGCCCCAGCAGGAAGTTCCCGTGCAAACACGCCCTGGGGTTGCTGCTGCTGTGGTCGGCCGACGGCGTCCCCGCCGCCGACGAGCCCGCCGACTGGGTGGGCGAGTGGCTCGAGGGGCGGCGCGGCCGGGCGGCGAAGGCGGCCGAGGCCGGCGCGGCGCGGGCGGCCAGGGCCGCCGACGCGGGGCCCGCCGACGGCCGCAGGGCCGAGCAGCGTGAGCAGCGCGTGACCGCCGGCCTCGCGGACCTGGAGCGCTGGCTCGCCGACCAGATCAGGGAGGGCATCGCCGGGTCCCGTCGCCACGACCAGTGGGACGCCCTGGCCAAGCGCCTGGTCGACGCCCAGGCCCCCGGGGTGGCCGGTTCGCTCTCCCGGCTGGGCGCCGCTCTGGACGGTGACGACTGGCCGGCCCGCCTCCTCGGTGAGTACGCGCTGCTGCACCTGCTCTGCGTGGCCCACCGCCGTCTCTCGGCGTCCTCCGTGCCCTCCGCCGACGGCGCCGGCCTCCAAGACGGTGCCGAGGCCGGGGCGAACGCCGGGGGAGGGGTGCCCGCCGGGCTCCTGCAGCGGGTGCGCGAGCGGATCGGCTTCTCGATGGCCAAGGAGGAGGTGATCGCCCGCGGCACCGTCCGCGACCGGTGGGACGTGCTGGGGCGACGCGACGAGGAACACGACAGGCTGACCGCGCGCAGGGTGTGGCTGCGCGGACGCGAGACCGGCAGGGCCGCGCTGGTGCTCTCCTTCGCCCCGGCCGGGCAGGCCCTGGACGCCTCCCTCGTCACCGGCACGGTCGTCGACGCCGACCTGGCGTTCTATCCCGGCTCGGCCCCGCTGCGCGCCGTGGTCGCCGCCCGCCACGAGACGACCCGTCCCGGCGCCGACGCCGATCCGGTCGGCTCCGATGCGGTCGGCTCCGATGCGGTCCGGTCCGGGGCGGCCGGGCGCGCGGCGGCCGGGACGGTGACGGCCGGGCAGGCGCCGGCCCGGCGGGAGGACGTGGGTGCGGGCCCGCCGCGCGGCACGACCGTGCCGCAGGCCCTGGACGAGATCGCCGAGGCGCTGGCCGGTGACCCCTGGCTGGACCGCTGGCCCGTGCTGCTGGAGGGGGTGGTCCCCGCCGGGAGCGACCTGCGGGTGCTGACCGGCCCCTCCGGCGGGCTCGCCCTCCACCCGTCGGAGGGCACCCCGTGGCGGCTGGCCGCCGTCTCCGGCGGTCACCCGGTGACCGTCGCCGCCGAATGGACACCCCGGGGGCTGCGCCCCCTGACGACCTGGGACGAGGAAGGCAGGGTGATCGTCCTGTGAACGCCGCCGCGCAATGGGAGGACCTGGTCTCCACCGCGCTCGTCGGGACCGACCGGCGCCCGATCGCCGGGCAGGCCGCGAGCGAGGTCGAGCTGCTCGAACGCGCGGCCGTGCACACGCTGCGGACGCGCGCGGGACGGCGGCCGGTCGCCGGGACGGAGCCGCCGGCCCCGGCGGCGCCCGAGGAACAGCCCGTCGTCCCGCCCGCCGCCGCCGACCGGTTCGCCGGGCTGCTGGAGGGCAAGCGACCGAAACTGCTCGACGAGTGGCTGGCCGCCGCCTCCGGGCACGGGTACCGGCTCTCCCCGCACCTGCTGCCCCAGCTCCTCGACCACGCCGCCAGGGACAGGTCGATCCGCCCGCACGTCGGTGTCCTGGCCGGCAACCGGGGGCGCTGGCTGGCCGGTCTCAACCCGTCCTGGGGCTTCCTGCTGGAGGAGGTCACCGCCGCGGCCGTGACCGGCTTCGGCGGCGACGAGGTCTGGGAGCTGGGCACCTCCGGTGACCGCCGCGCCTACCTGGCCGCACGGCGGGCGACGGACCCGGCCGGCGCCAGGGAACTGCTCGCCGCGACCTGGGAGAAGGAGACGCCCGCCGACCGGGAGACCTTCGTCAAGGTCCTCGCCGACGGCCTGTCCGACGACGACGAGCCCTTCCTGGAGGCCGCGCTGGACGACCGCCGCCGCGAGGTCCGCAACGAGGCCGCCTACCTGCTCAGCAGGCTGCCGGACTCGCGCCTCGGGCAGCGGATGGCCGAACGGGTGGCGCGCCACCTGACCGTCAAGGGCGGGAGGATCCTCGGGAACGGGAAGATACTCGTCACCCCGCCCGAGACCTGCGACGCCGCGATGGAACGCGACGGCATCCGGGCGAAGGCCCCGCGCGGCACCGGCGAGAAGAGCTGGTGGCTCCAGCAACTGGTGGCCCGCACCCCGCTGGCCGTCTGGACCCGCCTGTTCGGGGGCTCGCCCCGCGACATCGTCCGCATGAAGGTCGTCGACTGGCGCCGGGAGGTCGCGGCCGGATGGGTCAGGGCCGCCGTCGTGCAGGGCGACCCGGTGTGGGCCCGCGAGCTGTTCCTCGACGACCCGCTCGCCGACCTGCTCGCGGTGCTGCCCCCGGCGGAGCGCGAGACCATGGCGGTGGACTTCGTCCGTCACCACGCCGACCGGCACGGACGGCTGGTCGACCGCCTGGTGGGCGTCCCCGCCCCCTGGGGTCCCGACCTGACGCTCGCCGTGCTGGAGAAGATCATCAAGCTCTCCTCCGGTACGCAGTCCTGGTACGTCGGCGAGGTGACCAGACTCGCCGGCGAGCGCGTCGACCCGGGCCTGCACGAGACGGTCCGGCGTTTCTCCCCCGAACCCCCCATCCAGGAGGTCGCCGCCCTCCTGCGTTTCCGTGACGACATGTTGAAGGAGCTGCAGCAGTGACAACGGTTCTGCGGGCCCATGCCGAAGACCAGTACGCCGAAGAGCTGGCGATCCTGGCCAAGAGCGACGACCGGACCCGCCCGCCGGGCTGGAAGCTGTCCCCCTGGGCGGTGACCACCTACATCCTCGGCGACGGTGACCAGATCACCCCGAAGTACATCGGGCCGCGGCGCATCGTCGAGGTGGCGGTGGCGACGCTCGCCACCGACCGCGCGCTGCTGCTGCTCGGCGTGCCCGGCACCGCCAAGACCTGGCTGTCGGAGCACCTGGCCGCCGCGATCAGCGGCGACTCCACCCTGCTGGTGCAGGGCACGGCGGGCACCGCCGAGGAGGCCGTCCGCTACGGCTGGAACTACGCCCGGCTGCTGGCCGAGGGGCCGTCCATGGAGGCGCTCACCCCCAGCCCGGTGATGCGGGCGATGTTCGAGGGGCGGCTCGCCCGCGTGGAGGAGCTGACCCGCATGCCCTCCGACGTGCAGGACGCGCTGATCACCGTCCTGTCGGAGAAGACGCTGCCGATCCCCGAGCTCAACCGGGAGGTCCAGGCCACGCGCGGGTTCAACGTGATCGCGACCGCCAACGACCGCGACCGCGGCGTCAACGAGCTGTCGAGCGCGCTGCGCCGCCGGTTCAACACCGTCGTGCTGCCGGTGCCCGCCACCGCCGACGAGGAGGTGGACATCGTCTCCCGCCGGGTGGGTCAGCTCGGCCGCTCCCTGGAGCTGCCCGAGACCCTCACCGGCCTGGAGGAGATCCGCCGGGTGGTCACGGTCTTCAGGGAGCTGCGCACCGGCGTCACCGAGGACGGCCGCACCAAGGTCAAGTCGCCCAGCGGCACGCTCAGCACCGCCGAGGCGATCTCCGTCCTCACCAACGGCATCGCCCTGGCCGCGCACTTCGGCGACGGCGTGCTGCGTCCCTCCGACGTGGCCGCGGGCATCGTCGGCGCCGTGATCCAGGACCCGGTCTCCGACCGCGTCGTCTGGCGCGAGTACCTGGAGACCGTGGTGCGCGAGCGCCGCGACTGGCGCGACTTCTACCGGGCCTGCCGTGACGAGGGCTGAGGCGATGTTCCCTCCGCAGGTCGTCCTCGCCGCCCGAGCGCGCGTCCCCGCGGCGACCGGGTGGTGCCGATGAGCGTCTCCGTGCTGGGAATCCGGCACCACGGGCCAGGCTCGGCGCGCTCCCTGCGCGACGAGCTCGAACGGCTGGCACCCGACATCGTGCTCATCGAGGGGCCGCCGGAGGCGGACGGGCTGGTCGAGCTGGCACGTGACCCCGACCTCCGGCCGCCGGTCGCCCTGCTCGCCCACGTGCCGGGCGAGCCGTCCAAGGCCGCGTTCTGGCCGTTCGCGGTGTTCTCCCCCGAGTGGCAGGCGATCCGTCACGCGCTCGGGGCGGGCGTCCCGGTCCGGTTCTGCGACCTGCCCGCCGCGCACGGCCTCGCCTCCCGGCCCGGTGAGACCGACAAGACCGACGAGCCGGGTGAGACCGGTCGGACGGGTCAGGCCGACGAGGGCGACGAGGCCGGTGACCCGGGCTCTGGCCCTGGCCGGGGCGGTCCTGGGCGGACGGATCCCCGGGCGGGTGAGGACGCCGGGGACGCCCAGGGCGCCCAGGGCGCCGGGGGTGTGAAGGCCCCGGGAGGTTCCGGGAACCCCGGGGTCCCCGGGGACACGGTGCCCGGGGACACGGTGCCCGGGGACACGGTGCCCGGGGAGGAGGTGGGCGAGGGGGACGTGGAGGTCGCCCCCGAGGTGGTACGGATCGACCCGATCGGCGCCCTGGCCCGCGCCGCCGGGTACGACGACCCCGAACGCTGGTGGGAGGACGTGGTCGAGCACCGCGGCGACACCCCGTTCCACATGATCGCCGAAGCCATGGAGGCCGTCCGCGACGGCCACACCGCCGACGCGTACGAGGCGCGGCGCGAGGCGTTCATGCGTCGCACGATCCGCAAGGCGGTCAGGGACGGGTTCCAGCGGATCGCCGTGGTGTGCGGCGCGTGGCACGTCCCCGCGCTGGCGGGCACCTCGAGCGAGGGGACGCCCTGGGGAGCCGGGCTGCCCACCGCGAAGGCCGACGACGCGCTGCTCAAGGGACTGCCCAAGGTCAGGACCGAGGTGACCTGGGTGCCGTGGACGTACGGGCGGCTGGCCGCCTGGAGCGGGTACGGCGCCGGAGTGACCTCCCCGGGCTGGTACCACCACCTGTTCACCTCCCCGGACCGCCCGGTCGAGCGCTGGCTGACCGGCGCGGCCGGGGTGCTGCGGGAGGAGGACCTGCCGGTCTCCTCCGCCCACGTCATCGAGGGCGTACGGCTCGCCGAGAGCCTGGCCGTGCTCAGGGGACGGCCGCTGGCCGGACTGGCCGAGGTGACCGAGGCGGTCAGGGCGGTGCTCTGCGAGGGCGACGACCTGCCGGTGGAGCTGATCCAGCGGCGCATGGTCGTGGGGGAGCGGCTCGGCCAGGTGCCCGACAGCACCCCGATGGTCCCCCTGCAGCGCCACCTGCGCGAGGAGCAGCGAAGGGTGCGCCTCAAGCCCGAGGCGCTCGACCGCGAGTACGATCTCGACCTGCGCAAGCCCCTCGACCTGGAGCGCAGCAGGCTGCTGCACCGGCTGCGCCTGCTCGGCGTCGGCTGGGGCACCCCGCAGCAGAGCCGGAGCAAGGGCACCTTCCGCGAGTCGTGGTCGCTGGCCTGGCGGCCCGAGTTCGACATCGACCTGATCGAGGCGAGCGCCTGGGGCACGACCGTCCCGGCCGCCGCCGCCGCCCGGGTCCGCGACCTCGCCGGCGGGGGAGCGGTACCGGGTACGGACGGCGCGGGAACGGGAGGGACCGGCGGGCGGGCGTCCGCCGGGGTCACCCTGGCCACCCTCACCGGCCTGGTGGAGCGCTGCCTGCTCGCCGACCTGCCCGAGGCGCTGCCGCACGTCCTCGACGCCCTGTCGGAGCGGGCGGCGCTCGACGGCGACGTCACGCACCTCATGGCCGCGCTCCCGGCGATGGTCCGCGCCCAGCGCTACGGCGACGTGCGCGGCACCCCCGCCACGGGCCTGACGGTCATCGTCGAGGCCATGCTCACCAGGATCTGCATCGGCGTCGGCGGTGCCGTCACCGGCCTCGACGACGACGCGGCCCGGGACCTGATCGGCCACATCGACGCCGTGCACACCGCCGTCGCCCTCATCGAGGAGGAGCCGGCGGGCCCCGCGAACTCCGCGAACTCCGCGAACTCCGCGAACTCCGAGGGCTCCGAGGGCTCCGAGGGCTCCACGGGCTCCACGGGCTCCGGGGAACGGGCCGCCGGAACCGCGGAGACGCCGAAGGGGAGGTGGCTGGCGGCGCTGCGCACCGCCTCGGGCCGCGCCGACCTGCACGGGCTCATCGAGGGACGGCTCACCAGGATCCTGCTGGACGCCGGGGACCTCGACACGACCGAGGTCGACCGGCGGATGTCACGGGCCATGTCGGCCGGGCACCCCCCGGCCAGGGCCGCCGCCTGGGTCGAGGGGTTCCTGTCGGGCGGCGGGCTGCTGCTGGTGCACGACCCGCGGCTGCTCGGGCTGGTCGACGCCTGGCTCACCGGGCTCGCCCCGGAGACCTTCGTCGACGTCCTGCCCCTGCTCCGCAGGACGTTCGGCGCCTTCGCCGCCCCGGAACGCCGCTCGATCGGCTCGCGGGTCCGCTCGCTGGACACCGGCGTCGCCGACCGGGAACCGGACGCGGAGGACCTCGACGAGGAGCGCGCGGCGCCGGCCGCGCGGACCGTACTGGCGATCCTGGGAAGGACGGGACGGACCGATGGATGAGAGGCTGCGCCGCTGGCGGATGGTCCTGGGCGGCGACGCGGACGGCACCGGCTGCTCGCTGAACGGGACCGACGCCCAGATGGACGGCGCCCTGGCCGCCCTCTACAACGGCGGCGGGGGATCGGGCGAGCGGAGCGGAGGCCTGGGCGCCTCCGCGCCCAGGGTGGCGCGCTGGCTGGGCGACATCCGGTCCTACTTCCCCTCGACCGTCGTCCAGGTCATGCAGAAGGACGCGGTCGAGCGGCTGAACCTGACCCGTCTGCTCATGGAGCCGGAGATGCTCGAGGCCGTCGAGCCGGACGTCCACATGGTCGGCACGCTGCTGTCGCTCAACCGGGTGATGCCGGAGAAGGCGCGCGAGTCGGCCAGGGCACTGGTCCGCAAGGTCGTCTCCGAGCTGGAACGGCGGCTGGTGCAGAGGACGAAGGCGGCCGTGACCGGGGCGCTGGACCGCTCGGCCCGCACCCACCGGCCCAAGCGGGTCGCCGACATCGACTGGGACCGGACGATCCGCGTCAACCTGAAGAACTACCTGCCCGACCGCAACACCGTCATCCCCTCCAGGCTCGTCGGGTACGGCAGGCGGCAGCGGGCGGTCCAGCGCGAGGTCGTGCTCTGCATCGACCAGAGCGGGTCCATGGCCGCCTCCGTCGTCTACTCCAGCGTCTTCGGCGCGGTGCTCGCCTCGATGAGCTCGCTGAGGACCTCGCTGGTCGTCTTCGACACGGCGGTGGTCGACCTCACCGACCAGCTCCACGACCCGGTGGAACTGCTGTTCGGCACCCAGCTCGGCGGCGGCACCGACATCAACCGGGCCATCGCCTACAGCCAGGGCCTCATCACCCGCCCCACCGACTCGATCTTCATCCTGATCAGCGACCTGTACGAGGGCGGGGTGCGCGAGGAGATGCTCCGCCGGGTCGCCCAGATGACCGCGGCCGGGGTGCAGGTGATCGTGCTGCTCGCGCTCTCGGACGAGGGCGCGCCCTTCTACGACCACGACAACGCCGCGGCGCTGGCGGCCCTGGGGGTGCCGGCCTTCGCCTGCACGCCGGACGCGTTCCCCGACCTGATGGCCGCGGCGATCGAACGGCGCGACGTCGGCCAGTGGGCCGAGCGCGCGCTGGGACGCAGCGCCGGGTGATCGCTCACCGGTGAGCGGCACCGGTGAGCGGGCACGGGAGGCCCGGAAGGCCCGGACCGGCCCGGTCCGGGCCTTCCGGGTGAGGTGGGGCGGGGGGACGGCCGGGCGCGCGGGGTCATGCGGCGTCGGCGCCGATGACCTGTCCGGCCAGCACGATCAGCCAGCGGCCGCACTCGCACCGCGCGTAGCTGACCGTTCCCTCCGAGGTGTAGTGGGCGGACGCCGGGACGGCCGCCGGCCGCCCGCACGAGGGACAGGCGGGCGGCCGCCCGGTGGAGCTCTCATCTGTCATGCCCCCAGCGTGATGTAATCTTTCAATGCATTTCAACCCTTACGGTGGCATGGCCGCGGAAATCGCCGTCGCGCTGGTGAACATGGAGCCCGGCGCGCCGCCCGAGGCGATCGCGGAGACGCTGCGGGCGCACGACTACCGGCCCCTGGGGGTCGTGGAGCCCGGTCAGGCGGTGGAGCTGCTGCGCTGGGCCGGACGGCTCCGGCCGGTGTTCACCGACGACGACCTGGACCGCCGGGTGAGGACGGTCAACGATCTGCTGGCCGCCACCGCCAGCCGCCCCTATGTCTCCCGGCACGACGGCAGGGCGCCCCACCTGCACTTCGCGCACGAGGGGGACGCCCTCGTCGACCGGCTCAAGGCCTACACCGCCACCGGCCTCGCCCACGTGATCTGCCAGGACCACACCCGCCTGGGCGTGTGCGGGCGGCCCGGTTGCGACGTGGTCTACGTCGACACCTCCCGCAACGGCAGGCGCCGGTTCTGCGCCCTCCGCTGCGCCAACCGGGTGTACGTCGCCGGCCACCGCAGCCGTCACGCGTAGCCGGCACGTCCGGCCCGCGTGACGGGCGGGGCCGTGGCGGGCTCAGCGCGGTGTCTGCTGGTGGAAGGCCAGCCTCCACCCGTCCGGCCGGCGGACGTACAGGCTGCTCATCAGCGCCGAGTACGGCGGGTCGCCCTCCCGCCGGGCCAGGACGCCGTAGGTGACCAGCGCGGTGTCGGGCGTGGGGTGTGACACGCGCGGTTCCTGAAGTTCGTGGGAGGACCAGGGGCGCCCCGCCATGGCCTTCACGATCGCCGCCCGGTCGTCGAGCGTCATGCCGCCGGGCAGCAGCATGACGACCGTACGGTCGAGGATGCGCTCGTAGAACTCGGTGGCGGCCTCCGGGGTGGAGGAGAGCGCCCGCCAGCCCTGCCTCTCGATGTCGATCACGTCGTTCCGCGTCACTCCTCGTCTCCGTTCTCCGCTGTCGTCCCGGCCGTGTACACGGGGTGTCCCCGAGTCCGATGATCCGATCCGGTGTCCGTGTCCCCGCGGGGAGGGCGATCACACCGCCTCCACCCCGGGAAGATCGTTTTCTGGTACGATACATATGTCATGACAAGTCATGATGAAAACGCTGGCATCCTCCCGGTCGACGCCGAACGGCTCACCGCGGCCTACATGGACGCCTTCAACTCGGGGGATGCCGAACGCCTGGACCGGCTCTACGAGGACACGGGCGTGGTCGTCCCCTCCCCGGGCCGTCCGGCCACCGGTGCGGAACGGGCCGCCGCCGACCGGTATCTCCTCGGTCTCGGCCTGCCGATCGACGCCCGGCTGCGGCACGCCTACGTCAGCGGAGACGTCGCCCTGCTCGTCGTCGACTGGTCCGTTCACGGCACGGGCGCCGACGGCCATGAGATCCGCATCGAGGGGACCGCGGCCGACGTCGCGCGACGGGGCCCGGACGGGCTGTGGCGATACGCCGTCAACAACCCCTTCGGAACCGGCCGCACCCCGCGCTGAGCGACCCGCGTGACGACCTCGGCGTGACGTCCCCGGCGCGTGGACGACCGGGGGCGCGCCGTGACGCTCAGGGAGCCACCGTCGTCGCGCGCATGCGCCGCAGGAAGTCACGCTCGGTCGCGTTGCCGGCGAGGGCGAGCGCCGCGTCGTAGGCCCGCACCGCCTCCGGGGCGCGGCCCAGGCGCCGCAGCAGGTCGGCGCGGACGGCGTGGAACAGGTGGTAGCCGTCCAGGTCGAGGCCGTCGACGAGGGCCAGCGCCGCGCCCGGCCCCTCGACCTCGGCCACGGCGACCGCCCGGTTGAGGGCCACCACCGGTCCCGGGGCGAGCTCCAGCAGCAGGTCGTACAGGTCCAGGATCTGCCGCCAGTCCGTGGCGGACGCGGCCGGCGCGTCGCCGTGCACGGCGTTGATCGCCGCCTGGACCTGGTACGGACCCGGCCGGCCGCGCCGCAGGCAGCGCCGGACGATGGCCTGGCCCTCGGCGATGAGCTCCCGGTCCCACAGGCCGCGATCCTGGTCCGGCAGGAGCACGAGGGCGCCGCCGGGGGTGACGCGGGCGGCCCGGCGCGACTCGACGAGCAGCATGAGCGCGAGCAGTCCCAGCACCTCCGGCTCGTCGGGCATCAGCTCGGCCAGCAGCCGTCCCAGGCGGACGGCCTCGGCGCACAGGTCCTCGCGGATCAGCCGCTCGCCCGACCCGGCGGTGTGCCCCTCGGTGAAGACGAGGTAGACCACGGCAAGTACGGCCCGGAGGCGGTCGGGCAGCTCGGCCTCGGTGGGGATCCGGTAGGGGATCCCCGCGTCACGGATCTTGTTCTTGGCCCTGACCAGCCGCTGGGCCATGGTCGGCTCGGGGACCAGGAAGGCGCGCGCGATCTCGGCGGTGGTGAGGCCGCCCAGCAGGCGCAGCGTCAGCGCGACGCGGGCGGCGGTGGAGAGCGCCGGGTGGCAGCAGGTGAAGATCAGCCTCAACCGGTCGTCGCGCACCGGCCCCTCCTCGGCGGGTTCGGCGGGGGCGCGCAGCAGGGCCGCCTGGGCGTGCCGGTCCTCGCGCGTGGCCTCCCGCCGCAGGTGGTCGATCGCCCGGTTGCGGGCGGTCGTGATGATCCATCCCGCCGGGCTCGGGGGCGGGCCGGTGACCGGCCAGCGCCGTACCGCCTCGGTGAACGCGTCCTGGACCGCCTCCTCGGCGAGGTCGATGTCGCCGAGCCGGCGGATCAGGACGGCCACCGCACGACCGTACTCCCGGCGGAACACGTCCTCGATCTGCGCGCGGGAGGGGCCCGTCATGCCGGGCGACGGTCCCCGTCCGCGCCGTGCAGGGGGCGCACCTCGATCGGGAGCGTGGTCGCGCGGGAGAGCCTGCGTCCCCACTCCAGGGCGGCGTCGAGATCGGACGCCCTGATGACGGTGAACCCGCCGACGTGCTCCTTGCCCTCGGTGAACGGGCCGTCGGTGGTCAGCGACTCACCGTCGCGGACCCGGACCACGGTGGCCGAGCTCGCCGGGTGCAGCCCCGCGGCGAAGACCCATGCCCCCGCCTCCTTGATCTCCCGTTCCACGGCCCCGACGTCCCGCATGATCGGCTCCAGCTCGCCCTCCGGGAGAGCGCCGTCGGGCTGGTACACGCTGAGCAGGTACTGCCTCATGTCCTGGTCCTCCTTCTGGTGGCCACCCGGACGACGTCCCCCGTCGTCGCCCGGTGGGGCGGCGCGGGCGCCGAGGCGGCGCGGGCGGTCTCTCACCCCCTACACGAACGGCGTACCACCGGATCGACACCGTACGCGAGGGGACGGGGACCTTTTTCCCGCGCCACCCGATCCCCTTCCCCGCCCGGGTCGCCGGTCCTACGACCATGGGCCGAGGCGGGGGCCCGATGACCGGTGCCGGGCACCGGCCGTACCGTCTATCCCATGGTTAGCACGACGATCGAAGAGCGTCCCGCCGGAATATTCGCCCCCCGCCACCGGGCACTGACCATCGGGATGGTGGCCCTCATCACCCTGGCCGCCTTCGAGTACATGGCGGTGGCCACCGCCATGCCGGTCGTGGCCGGCGAGCTGGACGGGCACGCGTTGTACGGCCTGGCGTTCAGCGGGGCACTGGCGGCCGGGGTCGTCGCGACCGTGCTGGGCGGGCGCTGGGGCGACCTCGGCGGGCCGGTCGCGCCGCTCTGGACCGGGGTGACGGTCTTCGCCGCCGGATTGATCCTGGCCGGGGCCGCCCCGACGATGGACCTGTTCGTCGCGGGCCGGTTCGTGCAGGGTTTCGGCGCGGGCATGCTCCAGGTCGCCATGTACGTCCTGGTCTCGCGGGTCTACCCCGCCGAGCTCCACCCCCGGGTGTTCTCGGTCTTCGCGACCGCCTGGGTGGTGCCCTCCATGGTGGGGCCCGTGATCACCGGCGTCGTGGTGGAGAACGTGGGCTGGCGCTGGGTCTTCTACGGCGTGGCGGTGATCCTCCTCCCGGCGGCGCTGCTGCTCTGGCGTGGGCTGGCCTCCGCGCCCATGTCGGAGCAGCCGCCCGCCCCCGCCCGCTCCCCGATCCTCCGCAGGCTGGGCTGGGCGCTGCTCGTCGCGGCCGGAGCCGCCCTCATGCAGTACGGCGGCGCGGCGCGTGGCGCCGGGTTCGCCCTGCTCGTCGTCGGCCTGGTCGTGCTGGGCGCGGCGCTGCCCCGCCTGCTGCCCCCCGGGACCCTGCGCGCGGCCCGCGGGCTGCCGTCGGTGATCTCCCTGCGCGGCATCGTGTCGGGTGCGGTCATCGGTGGTGAGGCGTTCCTGCCGCTGATGCTCAACGAGGAGCGGGGCCTGTCGCTGACCATGGCCGGGCTCGTCCTGACCGGCGGTGCGCTGAGCTGGTCGTTCGGCTCCTGGGTGGTGGGCCGCAGGCGGTTCGAGCGCGTTCCGCTGCTGCGCCTCGGCTCCCTGCTGATCACCCTGGGGCTCGTGCTGATGGCCCTGACCGTCTTCGCCGTCGTCCCGATCGCCGCGGCCTTCCTCGGGGAGATCGTGCTGGGTCTCGGCATGGGGCTGGTGTACCCGACGCTCTCGGTGCTCGTCCTGGAGCTGTCGCCCCCCGGGGAGGAGGGCGAGAACAGCGCGTCGCTGGGGGTCGCGGAGTCGGTGTACACGGTCGTCTCGGTCGCGGTCGCCGGCGCGCTCCTGGCGGCCCTGGGCACCCTCGGCGCGGTCTACCTGCTCTGCTTCGCGCTGGTGGCGGCGCTGGCGGCCACCGGGATCGTCGTCGCGGGCCGGGTCAAGGCCTGACGCCCCCTTCGCCCCGTCCCCCGATCCCCCCGGGGGCGGGGGACGCCCCCCTCGCCCCGGCCCCGGTCCCCCGGGGGCGGGGGACGCCCGTGGGGCTTCGTGGCACGATGGGAAGAACGCCGTTCTCGCCGGTGTTGAAGAGAGTCCCGCCTCCGGGCGGGATTCGTGTTTTCAGAGCTCGGGGTCCTCCGGGCTCGGAGAGACCGAGGGGGGTCCATGCCGCGCGTCCGTGAGCTCGAGGTGTTCCGGTTGATCCTGCCCTACGGCAGGCGGCCGGAGAGCATCCTCGTCCGGCTCACCGACTACGGCGGCATGACCGGGTGGGGCGAGGTCGTCGACGCCGGCCCCGAGATCCGGGTCTCGCTGGAGGAAGGGCTCGGCCGGGCGCTGATCGGCGTGGACTGGGAGCACCCCGACGAGCTGGGCCCGATCCCCGGCGGATCCGCCGCCGACATGGCCTGCTGGGACCTGTGGGGCAGGATGCGCGGCGTGCCGCTGGCCCACGCGCTCGGCGGCACCCGCACCTCGCTCACGGCCACCGTCAGGGTCGGTGCCGACCGGAACCTCGACAGCCTGGTCGCGAGGGTGAACCGGCACGTCTGCGCCGGGTACTCCCACGTCACCCTGGACATCCACCCCGGCTGGGACGTCGAGCCGCTGCGCGCCGTCCGCCAGGCGTACCCGGTGCTGGGCATCGGCGTGGACGCCCGCGGCGCCTACACCGGAATCGACGCCCTGGAGGCGCTCGACTCCTACGAGCTCTCCGCGATCGAGCGTCCCTTCACCGGCCCGTCGGGCCTGGCCGACCACGCCGACCTGCAGGAGCGGGTCGCCGCGCCGGTCCTGCTGGAGGTCTCCTCGGACGCGGAGCTGGAAGAGGCGATCACCGTACGGGCGGGCCGGGCGCTGCTGCTCCGCCCCTCGGCACTGGGATCCCTGCGTGAGGTGCGCCGGGTGCACGACCGTGCGACGAACGCCGGCTGGGAGATCGCCTGCGCCGGGGGCCGCGGCACCGGACTGGCCCGCGCGGCCACCGTCGCCGCCGCCAGCCTGCCCGGCTGCGGCCTGCCCTGTGACGTGGCCGAGCCGCCGCGCAGCGCCCAGATCGTCGACCCGCCGGTCGGAGCCTCGGGCGGCGTGGTGGCCGTGCCCCTGACCCAGCCGGGACTGGGCCACCGCATCGACGAGGACCGGGTCCGCCGCCTGGCCAAGGAGTCGTACTCCGTCACCTGAGACGAGACCGGGTGAGGGCGCGGCCCGGCGGCCACGGCCTCACGGGTTCGGCGTTCCCGTCCCCGGTGGTCCCCTCCCACCCTCCGGCGCCCCCTCGCGCGGGCGGTCCTCCCGCACGCGGGCGGCCCGCGTACGAGGCGGGCGTCCGGTCGTTTATTCGATGGCGTCGCCGGTTCCCTCTTCCGTATCGTCACCGGGACGTCGTACCGGCCGGGGAGTGGATCATGCGCGTGCACTACCCCCGCACCCCTCACCTGCCGTGGTCGCCGGGGGCCACCTCGGACGACCTGCGCGCCACCGGGCTGCCGGAGCTGGAGGGCCGGGAGGTCGTCGTCACCGAGAAGCTCGACGGGGAGAACACCACCCTGTACCCCGACGGGCTGCACGCCCGCTCGCTCGACTCGGCGCACCATCCCTCCCGCGCGTGGATCAAGGCGCTGCACGGCAGGATCGCCCGGTCCATCCCGCCGGGCACGCGGGTGTGCGGGGAGAACCTCTACGCCCGCCACTCGATCGAGTACCGGGACCTGGAAAGCTGGTTCTACGCCTTCTCCGTCTGGGACGGTGACCACTGTCTCGGCTGGGACCGGACCGTGCGCCTGACCCGGAGGCTGGGGCTGCCCGTCCCGCCGGTGCTGTGGCGCGGCGTCTTCGACGAGCGGGCGTTGCGGGCGCTGCGCCTGGACACGACACGGCGGGAGGGCTACGTCGTACGGACCGTCGAGGGCTTCCGGCGCGAGGAGTTCGCCCGCCGGGTGGCCAAGTGGGTGCGTCCCCGGCACGTGCGGACCGACGAGCACTGGATGCTCGGTCCCGTCGTGGAGAACGGCCTGAGCCCGGCCGCCGCCCTGTGGGAGGTGCGCTCGGGGGCCGATCGCGACGTGCCGTCACTGCTGGCGGCGCTGGGAGCGGGAGCCGGCGACCCGGATGGTCCCTCCGGAGCCGGACGTGCCGATGCCGCCGGGCACATCGAGGCCGCCGGGAGAACCGGGAACACCGAGGCCGCCGAGGTCGCCGTGGCCGACGTCTCCGCCCGGCTCGACCTGCTGGGCCGGACGGGGGACGCCCGGCTGGCGGGCGTGCTGGCGGCCCTGTTCCACGGCGCGTACCGCTCCCGGCTGGCACCCCGGCTGGTGGCGCCGCTGGGCATGCCCCTGGCGCGGCGGGTCGCCGACCTGGTCGGGCTCCACCCCCTCCTGCACCGCCCCCTGCCCGACGAGGCGCGCCGGGAGGGGCTGGTACGGCTGTCCGCCGCCGCCGACCTGGGGGTCCTGCACGCGGTCGCCGCGGCGGTGCTGGCCGGGCACGCCGGCGAGACCGTCACCGAGGCGCGCGAACAGGTCGGCTGGTCCGAGCTCCACGCCGAGGAGGCCGGACTGCTCGGCGAGGCACCGCTGGCGTCGCTGCGCGAGGGCATGCGCGAGGCGCTGGGCGTCCGCGACGGCGTGCGCGGGGGGCTCGGCGTCGCCGCGGGCGAGGACGCCGGGCCGGACGACGCCTGGCAGCGGCGGCGGGGGAGCGGCGTGACGGAGCGTGACGCGGCAGGCCGTGACACGGCGGACCGTGACGTGGCGCATCGTGACGTGGCGGACCGCTGCTGGGCCGAGGCCCGCGAGGCGTACGCGCTGGGCCGGATCACCACGGCCGCCGAGGGGCGGGCGCTGACGTGGCGGTGGCGGTCGGGCGGGTTTCCCCGGCTCGTCGTCACGGTCGGCCCCTCGGGCAGCGGCAAGAGCACCTTCGCCCGCCGCCTGCCGGGCGTCGACGCCGTCGTCTCGCTGGACGAGCTGCGCCGGACCGGCGGGACGGGCGCGAGCCGGCGTGCCGACCCGGCGATCCTCACCGAGGGGCTGCGCCGGCTCGACACGCTCCTGGCGGCCGGCGGGACCGTCGTCTGGGACGCCACCGCCCTGAACCGCCACCAGCGCTCCCTGGTGCACGCGGTGGCCCGCCGCCGCGACGCGCTGACGACGCACGCGGTCCTGCTGGTCCCCGACGGCATGCTGGCCGGGCGCAACACCGGGCGCGCGCACCCGGTGCCGCCCGAGGCGCTCTCGTCCCAGCTCCGCCGGTTCTCCCCGCCCTACCCCGGAGAGGCGCACCGCACCTGGTACGTCGGGCCCGACGGAGAGGTCGGCGACGTCGCCGGGACACTGGACGCCGAGGAGGAGTGAGCATGCGCACGAGCGAGGAGATCTACCACCGGGTGCGCTGGGACCCGCGTTTCGACCCGGCCCGGTTCGTGCTGGGGATCAACGTGCGCGGCGCCGCCCCCAAGCGCGTCCCGCTGCCCGCCTTCGTGCCCGGGGGCGACATCCCCTGGCACCGCGTCCTGTTCGTCGAGGCCGACGGCGAGGTGCTCTGGGACCGCGCGGCGGGTCTGGACCGCGTCGACGCCTCGCTCGCCGGCCGGGTACGGGAACCGCGCAGGCTCCGGGCGCCGTTCTTCACCGCCGTGACACCGTTCGCGTGGGACCCGGCCGGAGGCTGGCGCCCCGCGCCGACGGGGCCGACGGGGCCGACAGGGCTGTCGGGGCTGTCGGGGCCGGAGACGGCGGCCGCGCGTGTGCCGGTGCCCGCCCGCCTGCGCGTGCTGACCTGGAACACCCTGTGGGACCGCTACGACGGCCACCGGATCGCCACCGCCCGCCGCAGGCCGCTGCTGGTCGAGGAGCTGGAACGTGCCGACGCCGACGTCATCGCGCTGCAGGAGGTGGAGGCCGGGCTGCTCGGCCCGCTGCTGGGAGCCGCCTGGGTCAGGAACGGTTACACGCTGAGCGCCGACCCGGCCGGCCGCGACATCGACGACAGCGGGGTCCTGCTGCTCAGCCGCCTGCCCGTACGGGAGGGGGGACGCCATGTCCTCGGCCCGCACAAGGCCGTCGCGGCGCTCACGGTGCGGTCCGCCGCCGGTCCGCTCGTGGTCGCCGCCACCCATCTCACCAGTGACCACAGCGAGAACGGCCCCGCCAGGCGCGACGCGGAACTCTCCCGCCTCGCCGAGGTGCTGGCCTCGGTCGACGGCGACCTGATCCTGCTGGGAGACCTCAACGACGGCGGCGACGGTCCCGCCCGGGTGCTGGGCCTGCGGGACGCCTGGACGGAGTTCCACGGACCCGACGACCGGACCGCGACCTTCGACCCCGGGACCAACCCGCTGGCGGCCGTCTCCTCGCTCTCCGGCCGGGCCTCCCGGCTCGACCGGGTGCTGCTGCGCGGCCACGGCCTGCGGACCGTCGACGCCGCCGTGCGGGGTGACTCTCCCGCGACCGACGACGGCCTCTTCCTGTCGGACCACTACGGCGTCGTCGCCGACGTCACCACGGACGCCGGTACGGACGTCACCGTCACCGTCACCGTCACCGTCACCGTCGGCGTCGGCGTCGGCGACGCGGGCGAGGGCGAGGGCGCGGGGACGGAGGGGGTGGGGGCGGGGCGGGAGCCTCATCCCAGCGGTCCCGAGGAGGAGGCGCGGGCGCGGGAGGTCGTGGAGCGGTTGCGGGCCTCGCTGCCGGAGGGGAGCGTGTACGTCGCGGGATCGCGCCGCCTGGGCTGCGCGCTGCCGGGCGCGGACCTGGACCTGGTGGCGGCATTGCCCGGACCGCCCGGACCGCCCGGACCGGGAGGCACCGGGAACGCGAAGGGCGCTCGGCGCATGAGGGGCACCGAGGGCGCCGAGGGCACGGGAGGCATCGGGAGCATCGGGAGCGTCGAGGACAGGGTCCGGGCGGCGCTGCCGGAGGCGACGGGGATGCGGCGCGTCCACGGCGCCCGCGTACCCGGCCTGCGGCTGCGCGCCGGGGGCCTCGACGTGGACCTGGCCGTCGTCGTGACCGGGGGACTTCCTCCCGCCGAGGCGGTGGAGCGCCGTACCGAGCTGGACGAGGCGTCCGCCCTCGCGCTCAGCGCGATCAGCGACGCCGACGCGGTACTCGCCGCGGCGGGCGCGGACCGCGCGGCCTTCCTCGCCCTGGCGCGGCAGGTGAAGGCCTGGGCGAGGGCGCGGGGCCTGGACTCGGCCCCGTTCGGCGGGCTGCCCGGCCTGGCCTGGACCGTCCTGGCGGCGCGGGCGACGCGCGAGGCCGGGGCTCCGGGGAATCCAGGGCATCCGGAAGACCCGGGAAGCCCGGGTGACACGGGGGGTCCGTCGCGGGGCGAGCTGTTGCGGCACTTCTTCGGCACCTGGGCCGCCTGGGACTGGAGCCGTCCGGTCGAGCTGTGGCCGCAGGCGCCTCCCGGCGGGGGGAGGACGCCCGCCCGGGAGAGCGGCCCGTCGGGCGGTGATCCACCCGACGACCGCGCGGCCGTCACGGTCATGACTCCCGGCACCCCGGTCCGCTCGTGCACCGAGCAGGTCGGCGCCGGCGGCCGGGATCTGCTGACACAGGAGCTGTACCACGCCTGGGAGATCCTGGAGGCGGCGGGAACCGGCCCGGTTCCCTGGTCCGCGCTGCTGTCGCCCCCGCCGCTGCACCGCCGGCACGCGGCGTGGGCGGTGGTGACCGTACGGACGGAGCGGGCCGGTGACCCCGGCGGGACGCTGGGCCGCGCTCGCGGCAGGATGCGCGCGCTGCTGACCTCGCTGGAGCGGGCCGGCACGCGTGACGCGCACGCCTGGCCCCGGCCGTTCGAGAGCGGACCGGACGCGGTGCGGTTCGCCGTGGGCCTCGGCCGCACGCCACCGGACGCGGCCGGTCTCGCCGGGATCGCCGGACCGTGGGCGGCGAGCCTGCGCGGGGTCGACGTCACATGGGCGGCGCGCGGCGAGGTGCCGACGCTCACGTGACGGCGGGACGACGTAGACCCCGGTGTAGTGGCCCCGGGCGGTGTCGCCGTCCGAGATGTCCGGGGGAGGTGCCGACCGTGACCGGCCCGCTGCCCGGCCGCAACCCCCCTTGAGCGACAATCCGGGGGTGAGCGGATGTTCCAGGCGGTCGCTTCTCCGGCTCGGCGGGGCCGCCGCGGCCGGAGCGCTGATCCCGGCCGAGATCGCGCGCGTCACGGGCCTGTCCTCGCGCACGCCGGCGGTCCGGCCCGTACCGGCGGGCTCCGCACCGTCGCGGGACGGCGCCCCGGGCGCCCCCGGCGCCCCCGCTACCCCCGGTGTCCCGGATGTCTTCGCCCTGTTGCGCGACCGATGGCGGGACGTCACGGCGGGGTCGGGCTTCGACGCCTCGGCCGAGCCCTACCGGACCCGGCTGGCGAGACTGGGCGGGACCGCGGCGCGGTACCGGGACACCATGGCGCCGGCCGCCTCGTCGCTCTGGCCCGGCCTGCCGTTCCCCTCCTTCACCGCCACCCCGGCGCGGCTGCGGAGCATGGCCCGCGCGTACGCCCTGCCCGGGACCGGCCTGACCGGTGACGCGGACCTGGCCGCGGCCGTCGCGGCCGGGATCGACCACTACCGCCGCCGGGTGTACGCCGCGGGCGCGGAGGCGACGGGCAACTGGTGGGACTGGCAGATCGGCGTGCCCCGCAGGCTCCTGGACGCGGCCGTGCTGATCGGCCCGCACCTGACCGAGCGGGAGAGCGGACCGCTGCGGCGGGCGGCGGAGCACTTCGTGCCCGCGTGCCGCCTGCGCGACTACGACGGCACCAGCACCGGCGCCAACCGGGTGGACCTGTGCGTCGTGACGCTGCTGCGCGCCGTCCTCGGGTCCGACCCGGGAGGGGTCGCGCTGGCGGCCTCGGCGCTCTCCCCGGTCTTCCCCCACGTCGAGGAGGGCGACGGCTTCCACCGGGACGGCTCGTTCCTCCAGCACACCTCCGTCCCCTACCAGGGCGGCTACGGGGTGGTTCTGCTGTCGGGCCTGGCGACACTGTTCGCGGTGCTGCGCGGCTCGCCCTGGGAGATCGCCGACCCGGCCAGGCAGGTCGTCCTCGACATGGTCGAGAGGTCGTTCGCGCCGTTCGTCCACGACGGCTTCTGCATGGACCTCGTCGCCGGCCGGGGGATCGGCAGGCGGCCGTACGGCGACCACGACAGGGGGCGCGGGATCGCCCTGTCGATCCTGCTGCTGGGCGAGGCGGCCTCGGCCGCAGAGCGGGCCCGCTGGCGCTCCATGGTCAAGGGGTGGGCGCTGCGGGACGTCCACCGGCCCATGCTCGCCGCGGCCGGGCGCGACGACCTGGGAGCCCACGCCCGCCTGGCCGCCGTCCTGGACGACGACGCGATCCCCGCCGCAGCCGAGCCCGCCGGGCACCGGCTCCTGCCGGCGAGCGCCCGTGCCGTCCATCGCCGGCCGGGCTGGTGCGCGGCCCTCAGCATGGCCTCGGACCGGGTCGGCCACTACGAGCACGGCAACGGCGAGAACCTGCGCGGCTGGCACACCGGCTCGGGAATGCTCTACTGGTGGGGTGAGGACCACGGCGACCAGTACTCCGACTCCTTCTGGTCCACGGTCGACCCCTACCGGCTGCCGGGCACGACCGTCTCCACCCGGCGGCTCGCGGACGGCGCCGGCGGGGCGTGGGGGGACACCCGCCCCCCGGTCCGCTGGGTGGGTGGCGCCACCGACGGCGTGTACGCGGCGGTCGGCCAGCACCTGAACGGCCTCGAAAGCACGATGGAGGCGTTCAAGTCGTGGTTCTTCCTCGACGACGCCGTCGTCTGCCTGGGTGCCGGGATCACCGGCGAGGACGGTGTGCCCGTCGAGACGATCGTGGACAACCGCAGGACCGGCGCCCCCCTGACCCTGGACGAGGAGGCGGGCTGGGCGCACCTGGAGGGGCACGGCGGCTACGTCCTGCCCTGCGCCTCGGGGTTGCGCACACTGCGCGAGAGACGCGCCGCGGACGGGACGCGGGCGGAGGCGGGGACGGGGACGCCTGCGCGCGACTACACGACCCTGTGGTTCGACCACGGCGTCGACCCCGTCTCGGCCGGGTACCTCTACGTGCTCCTGCCGGGGGCGAGCCTGGCCGCGACCCGGTCGCGGGCGGCCGGCCCCGGCTGGATGAGGGTGCTCGACAACACCGCCCGGCGGCAGGGGGTGCGGGTCCCCTCGCTCGGCCTGTCCGCCGTCGTCTTCTGGAACGGCGGGGCCGTCGGCGGCCTGGCCGCCTCCGCGCCGTGCGCGCTCCTGGTCCGGGAGGCGGACGACGGTACGGCCACGCTGACCGTGTCCGACCCGCGACGCGACCTGGACACCCTGACCGTGACGTGGGACCGGCCGGTGACCGGGGTGCTGCGCGGTCACGGGCTGCTGACGGGCGCCACGACCGGCGCCGGTCTCACGCTCACCTTCGGCAGGGCGGCCCTGCGGGACGGGGGCTCGGCGACGGTCACCGTACGGCTCGGTGGAGGGCCGACGGCAGGCGGCCGGTGACGGACGCGCCGGACCGGACGCGCCGGGCCAGGCGCCCGGCGAGCGCCGGTACCCGGGCGCGACGCTCAGGCGCAGCCCTCGGTGATGCCCTTCGCGGCGGACGGGTCCGGCTTGGCGGTGGCGCTCGCCCGGGGACGGGGGGTCCGGGCGGACGCGGTGCCCTCGCCGGTCCCCGGGCCGCCGGTGGCCGTCGCGGTGTCCCCGGTTCCGGGCGTGGCGGCGAGGGTGGTCCCGGGTGTGGCCGAGGGGGCCGCGGTGGCGGTGAGCGGGCGCTTGGGGGCGGCCGAGGCGCGCAGGGCCTTCGCGGTGACCTTACGGATCTTGTCCCAGTCGGGGTAGCCGGTGTTGATCAGCGGCGGGACGAACTGGACGCTGGTCACCTTCGCGTTCTTCACCTTCAGCACCAGCGGGACGAGGTGCTCCAGCATCGGGCGCGGGATGTCGGTCCTCAGCAGTTCCTTCGTGGCCGTCGCGACCTGGTTGAGCCGGGACAGCACGGTCGCCGGGTCCGCCTGGGACAGCAGGGCGCCCAGCACGCAGCGCTGACGGCCCATCCGGGTGTAGTCGTCGCTGTTGGTGCGCGAGCGGGCGAACCACATCGCGTCGGCGCCGCGCAGGCGGCGGGTGCCCGCCTTGACCAGGCCCTCGTTGTACCTGCCGAAGACCACGTCCTGGGGCACGGTCAGCGTCACGCCGCCGATCGCGTCGATCAGCCGGGCGAAGCCCCACATGTTGACCAGGGCGTACCAGTCGATCTTCAGCCCCAGCGTGTACCCGACCGTGTCGATGAGCGTCCTGGTGCCCTGGTGCCTGCGCCCCCCGAAGATCTCCGGGTGGGCGTCGGCGTACTCCCAGACCGCGAAGAGCAGGTCCTCGCGCGAGCCGTCCGGGTTGACCGGCAGCCGGAAGCCGTCGGGGAAGCGCCTCGCCATGGGCGAGCCCGGGACGAAGCGGACGTTCTCCAGGTTGCGCGGCAGGCTGAGCAGCACGGTGTTGCCGGTCCGGACGTCCACGCTGGCCACGTTGATGCTGTCGGTGCGCACACCCTCCCGATGGGTGTCGGCGTCGCCGCCGAGCAGCAGGATGTTCACCCGCGAGCGGCCCGACCACGGATCGTCCGGCTTGCCCGTGCCACCGCCGCCGGGACCCGGCGTGGAGGGGGCGTCGAAGATGTCGGTGACCGCCGACTGCGACACCGCCGCGGACTGCCCGACCAGACCGAAGGGCAGCAGCACGGTCACCGCGAGCAGACCTGCCAGGCTCCCCGCGACCGCCTGCCCGGCCCTGGGCAGGCGGCCGGGGTTCATCACCGTGAACGAGTGCACGATCAGCGCGAACCAGGCGAGACCCAGCACCGCCGAGGCCGCGATGACCATGGTCACGTTCGAGGAGGAGGCGGCCAGTTGCCCGGCGAGGGCGCCCAGGTCGGAGGTGAGCACCACCCAGAGCAGGGCCAGCAGCAGCACGGCGTACCCGGACAGCAGGGCCAGGCCGGTCCTGCGCCATCCCGCGCGCAGGTGCGCCGCGCCCGGGGCGACGGCGGCCAGTGCCGTCCAGCCGATGACCGCCCCGACTCCGGACGGCCGTGGTCTGTCCCGCACCTGCCCCCCGTTTCCTCGTCCGTCACCGTCGCAGAGAGATATTAGGGGGGTGAAACACCGTCGTGAGCGACAAGTCGGTGAACAACTCAAGAAGCTCATACGGACTTATCGGGCTTTTTCTCTGGAATAAGATTCGGTCATGGCCTTCACGGAGATCCAGTACGAGGTGGCGGATGGCGTCGCCACGATCACTCTCGACCGCCCGCACCGCCTCAACGCCTTCACCTACGTCATGCGAGGCGAGCTGATCGACGCCTTCGACCTGGCCGACGCCGACGACGGGGTGCGCGCCGTCGTCGTCACCGGCAGGGGCCGCGCCTTCTGCGCGGGCGCCGACCTCTCGGGCGGGGGAGAGACCTTCGACCACCGCAGGACCGGCGAGATGTACGCCGGGCGGGACACCGTCGACGGCTCGCCCCGCGACGGCGGCGGCACGGTCGCGCTCCGGATCGCCAGGTCGCTCAAGCCGGTCATCGCCGCGATCAACGGCCCGGCCGTGGGCGTCGGGGTGACGATGACGCTCCCGATGGACATCAGGCTCGCCTCCGACACCGCCAGGTTCGGCTTCGTCTTCGCCCGCCGCGGCATCGTGACCGAGGCCGCCTCGAGCTGGTTCCTGCCCCGCCTGGTCGGCATCTCCCAGGCCATGGAGTGGGCCGCGACCGGCAGGGTGTTCCCCGCCGACGAGGCGCTCCGGGGGCGGCTGGTCTCCAGGGTCCTCGCCCCGGACGAGCTGCTCCCGGCCGCGTACGCGCTCGCCCGGGAGATCGCCGACAACACCTCCGCCGTCTCGGTCGCCGCGATCCGCCGGCTGATGTGGTCGGGCCTGTCGGCCGCCTCCCCGTGGGAGGCGCACCGCGCCGACTCGATCCTGATGAACGCGCTCGGCTCGGCCCCGGACGCCGCCGAGGGCGTCACGGCGTTCCTGGAGAAGCGGGCGGCGACGTTCCCGATGAAGGTCTCGGGAGACCTCCCCGAGGCGGTCCCCTCCTGGCCGGACAACCCCTACGAGCGGCCCGACGAGCGACACTGACCGTCATGTCCGACCTTCCCGCCCCTGGCGTGCCCGCCCCTGGCGTGCCCGCCCCTGGCGTGCCCGCCCCTGGCGTGCCCGCCCCCGACGTGCCCGCTCTCGACCGACCCGCCCCCGACGTTCTCGGCCACGGCTACGAGCTCACGGTCCTGCCGATGGCCGACGACCACGAGGGGCCGGTGGTGGCCTCGCTGGTGCGGCGGCGCGCCACCGGACCCGCCCGCGGAGCCGTGCTGTACGTGCACGGCTTCACCGACTACTTCTTCCAGACCCACCTGGCCGACCACTTCGTCGCCCGCGGCTTCGACTTCTACGGCCTCGACCTGCGCAAGTACGGCCGCTCGCTGCTGCCGCACCAGACCCGCGGGTTCGTGCGCAGCCTCACCGAGTACTTCCCGGAGATCGACGAGGCCGTACGGGTCGTCCGCGAGCGGGACGGGCACGAGCGGGTCGTCCTCAACGCCCACTCCACCGGGGGTCTGATCGCCCCGCTCTGGGCCGACCGGGTCCGCGGCCGGGGACTGGTCCAGGCGCTGGTGCTCAACAGCCCCTTCCTCGACCTCAACGTCCCGTCCCCCCTGCGGGCGGCGGCCGACCTGCTGGGCGGCCCGCTGTCCAGGCTGCCGGCCCGCGCCGTGCTGCCCCTGACGCCCGCCACCGCGTACGGCGCGAGCCTGCACCGCACCCACCACGGCGAGTGGGACTTCGACCTGGAGTGGAAGCCCATCGGCGGGTTCCCGGTGCACGCGGCCTGGCTGGCGGCGGTCCGCCGGGCACAGCGCAGGCTGCACGGCGGCCTGCGGGTGGACGTGCCGGTGCTGGTGCTGTGCGCGGAGAGGGGGCTGCGGCTGCGCGCCTTCGCCCCGGAGGCGCGCGGCGCCGACGTGGTGCTCGACCCCCGGCAGATCGCCCGCTGGTCGACCAGCATCGGCTCGCACGTGACGTGCGTGCGGGTCGCGGGCGGCATGCACGACCTGGTGCTCTCGCCCGCGCCGGTCCGCGAGCGCGTGCTCGCCGAGATCGACCGCTGGCTCGGCGGCCACCTCTGACCCGGCTCCCCGTGAACGGGCGGCGCCAGCCGTCCCGCCGGTGGCCCGAGAGGGCCCGAGGGGGCCCGCGCGTCGCCTTCCGCGACCCGAGGGGACCTGCGCGTCCCCCGCGACCTGAGCGGCCCTGGTTCTACAGCGGGAACGAGAACAGGCCGTAGTAGGCCGCGGCCACCAGCAGCAGGCCGTTGCCGCCCAGCGCCCCGGCGACGGCGAAGCTCTGGGCGCGCGTGGGCTGCCAGCCCTCGCGCATCCCCTCGACGACGGCGGCCACGCCCGTGACCTCCTGAAGGAGCATCAGCAGCGCCAGGATCCTGATGACCAGCCACCCGGCGAGCACCGCCGGCCAGGCCCCCGCCTGGTTGACCGAGAACAGCACCAGCAGGACGATGAACGCCAGCACCGAGACCAGCAGCCCGACCCCGGTCCACGCCATCCGGCGGAACCGGCGCCGGATCGGCGGCCAGACGCGGGCGTTCGTCTCCGCCGCCGGCCGGCCGCGCAGCCGGGCGGCCATCTCCGCCACCGGGGCGACCACGTAACCGACCGCGGCCAGGCAGAGCGCCAGCCCGATGACCGTCCCCCCGGCGTACCAGGGGGCGGCGGGCACGTCGCTGGCCTCCAGGCGCTGGACAGGCGTGGCGCCGGCGATGTGCACCGACGGCGTGGCCGTGCCCGGCAGGCCCCGGATCCAGTTGGCGAGCGTCTGCAGGTAACCGGGCGCGAAGGCGCCGCCGCGCAGGCGCATGCCGTGGTCGGCGCCCTCCAGGTAGCGGATCGTGTAGTCGCGGTTGCCCCCCTCGGTGAGCGCGCCGGTCAGGGTCATGCTGCTCTCCACGAACGGGATCGACGGATCCCGGGTGCCGTACAGCGCGAGGACCGGCTGCCGCACGCCGCGCAACGCGGGCAGGCCGTCGTAGCGCAGGAAGTTCATGTCGACGGAGCCCATCGCCCGGATGAGCAGCTCGCGCACCCCCGGCGGGGCGTGCAGCCGCTCCAGCTGCTCGCCCAGCGCCCACGTCACCTGCCGCACGGGGGAGACGTTGGGCGCCGAAACCAGCACGGTGAACCCGACCTCGTCGCTCTCGGTGGCGGCGATGGGCACCACCCAGCTCCCCTCGCTCACCCCCCACAGCCCCACCCTGGCCGGATCGACGTCCGCGCGCCCGCGCAGCTCCCGCAGGACGCGTACGGCGTCGCTCGCCAGCAGGGCGAAGTCGCGGTTCCGGAAGTCGTAGCCCACGGTCCGCTTGTCGTAGGCGAGCGTGACGATCCCGGCCTTGGCCAGCCACTCGGCCTGGGTGGTGAAGTCGCCGCGCGCCCCGGCACCGGCCCCCTGCACGAAGACCATCGCCGGGTGCCGTCCCGGCGTGAGCGGCGCGCGGATCGTGGCCCGCAGCCGCGTGCCGTCCTCGGCGACGACGGTGACGTCGCGGGTGCTGATCGGCGCGGTCGCGGCGACCGGCGCGACCTCGGCGGACGGCTGCGGGGGAAGGGTCTGGAAGACCGGGTCGGCGCGCAGCGGGGTCGGGTCGAACGGCGGTGGCAGCGTGTAGCCCACCGTCGCCAGGGCGGCCAGGATCAGACCGGCGGCGACGCTCAGAACGCCACGGCCGGCCTGCAGGCCGATCCGGTCCTCGCTCGTCACTGCCTCCGCGCCCGCCGCTCTCCGGTATGGTTCCCCTCGATCTTCAAGCCTACTCAGGTCCGGAAACCCCACGGATACGGGGGATCCGTGTAACGCCAGTGGCCACATTTGTCGCTGGGTCCTGTTAGCTTCGTGCGACATGCGGGTGCTGCACACATCGGACTGGCACCTGGGCCGCTCGTTCCACCGGGAGAGTCTCCTGGCCGCCCAGGGCGTCTTCGTCGACCACCTGATCGAGACGGTCAGGTCGGAGCGGGTCGACGTGGTCGTGGTCTCCGGAGACGTCTACGACCGGGCGCTGCCCTCGGTCGACGCGGTCGAGCTGTGCAACCAGGCGTTGAGCCGGCTGGTCGACGCCCGCGTGCGCACCGTGCTGATCAGCGGCAACCACGACTCGGCGCGCCGCCTCGGCTTCGGCGCCGAGCTCATCGACGCGGCCGGCGTCCACCTGCGCACCGACCCCGCGCGGGTCGGCGAGCCGGTCGTCGTCGACGACGTCGCCTTCTACGGCATCCCCTACCTGGAGCCCGAGCTGGTGCGCGTCGCCTGGGAGCTGCCCGAGCGCACCCACACCGCCGCGATCGGCCACGCCATGTCGCTCGTCCGCGCCGACCTGGCGCGCCGCTCCGGCCGGTCGGTGGTCCTGGCCCACGCGTTCGTGACCGGCGGGCACGGCAGCGACAGCGAGCGCGACATCAGCGTGGGAGGCGTCGCCCACGTTCCGGTACGGGTCTTCGACGGCGTCGACTACACGGCGCTGGGCCACCTGCACGGCCGTCAGCGGATGAGCGACACCGTCCGCTACTGCGGCTCCCCCATCGCCTACTCCTTCTCCGAGGCCGGTCAGGTGAAGGGCTCCTGGCTGGTCGACCTCGGCCCCGGCGGGTTCGAGGACGCCACGTTCGTCGAGGCCCCGGTGCCCAGGCCGGTCGCCCGCCTCACCGGCCGCATCGACGACCTGCTCGCCTCGCCCGAGCACGCCCGCCACGAGGACCACTGGCTGCAGGTGACGCTCGTCGACCGGATCCGGCCCAAGGGGGCGATGGAGCGCCTGCGGGCCCGCTTCCCACACACCCTCGCGCTGTCCTTCGAACCCGAGGGCGGCCCGGACGACGTCGTGACCCGTCCCCGGGTGGCGGGGCGCGCCGAGATCGACGTCGCCCTCGACTTCGTCCGCGAGGTACGCGGCGAGGCCGCCGACCCCGAGGAGACCCGGCTGCTGAGGGAGGCCGTGGAGGCGTCCCGCGTCAAGGAGGCGATGGCGTAGATGCGCCCGCACCGTCTGTGGATCAGTGCGTTCGGCTCGTTCCCCGGAGAGGAGCAGGTCGACTTCGACGCCCTCACCGAGGCCGGGCTCTTCCTGATCCACGGCCCCACCGGCGCGGGCAAGACCACCGTGCTCGACGCGCTCTGCTACGCCCTGTACGGCAGGGTGCCCGGCAGGCGCGACAGCGCCAAGAGCCTGCGCTGCGACCACGCGCCCCCCGGCCGCGGGCCCAGCGTGGCGCTGGAGGTCACGGTCAGGGGCCGGCGGCTGAAGATCACCCGGTCGCCGGCCTGGCAGCGGCCCAAGCTCAGGGGCACCGGCACGACCAGGGAGAACGAGAAGGCCCTGCTGCAGGAGCTGTCCCCGGGCGGGGAGTGGGTGGGGCTGACCACCCGGATCGACGAGGCCGGGGAGTTCGTCGGCACCCTGCTCGGCATGAACGCCGAGCAGTTCCTCCAGGTCGCGATGCTGCCCCAGGGGGACTTCGCCAAGTTCCTGCGCTCCGACGGGGAGGATCGCCGGAAAGTCCTGGAGCGCCTGTTCTCGGTGAAGATCTACGCCACCGCCGAGTCCTGGCTCGCGGACAGGCGCACCGAGGCGTTCCGTGAGCAGCAGGCCCTGCGCAGGGAGGTGGACTTCGCGGTCAAGCGCATCGAGGAGGCCGCCGGTCCCGCCCTGACCGCCGCGCTCGGGACCGGTACGGAGTCCCCGGCGGAGGACGCGGGGGTCTTGTTCGAGGTCGCGGCGGGGTCGTCGGCGGATTCGTCCACCGGGTCGCCGGCGGAGTTCTCGGTGGAGGACGACCCGCTGGGCTGGGCCCGCGCGCTGGAGGGGCTCGCGAGCCGGGAGGTCGCGCGGCTGGACCTGGGGGACGCCGGGAGCGAGGCCGCCGTACGGCGGGCACGCGAGAGCCTGGAGACCGGCGCCGCGCTGGCCGACCGGCGCCGGCGCCACGCCGATGCGCTGGTCAGGAGCCGGGCGCTGGAGGAGACCGCCGAGGAGCGGGCGCACCTGGAGGCCGTCCTGGAGGAGGCGACGGCGGCCGACCGGGTGCTGCCGCTGCTCCAGGAGGCCGAGCAGCGCGCCGCGGCCGCGTCCAAGGCCGAGGACCTGGCCGCCGACGCCGTCGCCCGCGCCCTTCCCCTCCTCGACGCCACCTCCGGCGTTCGCGACGCCTCCCCGGCCCTCCTCGACACCGACCGCGACGCCCGCGACGTCGTCAAACCCGCCCGCGACACCGGCGGGGCCGTCTCCGGCACCGGCGGGGCCGTCCATGAGGCCGACGACGCCGACGCCGACGAGGCCGCCGACGAGGCCGCCGGCGCCGGTCGCCGTGGCGCCGTACTCGGGCACCTGGCCGCGCTGGAACGCGACCGGCAGAGCGAGATCACCCGGCTGGGGGAGCTGCGCGCCGAGGAGACACGCCTGGCGGAGATCGAGCGGGAGCGGGAACGGGCCGGTCACGAGATCGCCGAGCTGACCGCCGCGCAGGCCGTGGCGGACGCCCGCCTCGAGGTCCTCCCGGATCTGCGGCGCGAGGTGGACGAGCGCCTCACCGCCGCCCGCCTGGACTCCGCCCGCGTCCCGGCCGCCGAGTCGGCGGTGGAGACCGCCGTCACCCGGCTGCGGGCCGCCGAGCAGCGCGACCGCCTCGCCGCCGGGCTGGCCGCCGCCCGCGCCGACCTCGCCGCCCGCCTGAGCGCCCTCCCGTCCGGTCTCGACGGGGAGCTCGGCGACGGGCTCGACCCCGGACCCCACGAGGAGACCTCCGAGGACCGTACGGCGGACGGCACCCCCGGCCGGGGGCGGGCTCCGGCAGGATCGACGGGCGCGGCCGGAGCCGGGGCGGAAGCGGGAGGCACGGCCGGGGTGGGTACCGGCGCGGACGCCGGCCCGTCCGGCGAGCCGGACCGGCTCCGCGCGATCCTCGCGGCCCTGGAGAGGGAGCGCCGGGAGGAGCTGGCCGGGCTGGAGGGGCTGCGGACCGAGGAGGCCCGCCTGGCCGAGCTCGGCGCCCGGCTCGACGAGCTCGACGCGGAGCTGGGCGAGGCCGCCCGTACCGAGGCCGGGATACAGGAGAGCCTGCGGGGGCTGCCCGCCGCGTCGGCGGAGGTGGCCGCCCGCCTGGAGAAGGCCAGGACGGCCGCGGCGAGCACCCCGGCGGCGCGGTCGGCCGCCGAGGCCGCCGGCGTGGTGCTCGGCGCGGCACGACGCCGCGAGGTGCTCCGCGCCGAGCTGGAGACCGCCCAGGCCGCCCGCACCGAGGCCGTCGATCTCGCCCAGCGGCTGCGTGACCGGCACCAGGACATCCGGCAGGCCAGGATCGACGGCATGGCCGCCGAGCTCGCCGCCAAGCTCGTCCCGGGCGAGGCGTGCGTGGTCTGCGGCTCGCCCGAGCACCCGGCCCCGGCCGCCGCCGCCGACGAGGCGCCCACCGCCGAGGACGAGCGCGCCGCCCAGGCCGACGTCGAGACGGCCATGGAACGGCGCCGGGCCGCCGAGACCGACGTCACGGCCCTCTCCCTTCGTCTGGAGGAGGCCGTCGCCACGGCGGGGGAGCGGACCGCGCAGGAGGCCGAGCGAAGCCTCGCCGAGGCGGAACGCGAGCTGGCCGCCCTTCTGGGGACGGCGAGGACCGAGGAGTCCCTCGCGGCGGAGGCCGCGCGCCTGGCCGCCGAGCTGGACGCGGCCAGGGAGGCGGCCGCCGAGGTCGCCCGGCGCCTGGCCGAGGGCCGGGCCCGCCACGCGGGCGGACAGGCCGAGCACGAACGCCTGACCGCCCGCCTGGACGCCGCCCGGGGAGCCGACCCGACGGTCCAGGCCCGCCGCGACCGGCTCGCCGCGGAGGCGGCGCTGCTGTCCGCCGCCGTCGGCGCCGCGAGCCGCGTCGCCGAGGCCGCCGCCGCCCACCGCGAGGCGAGCGGGCGGACCACGTTGAGCGCGCACGACGCCGCCGCCGAACTCGCCGAGGCGGAGCGGGCGCTGGCCGCCCTTCGGGATTCGGCGGGCGCCGAGCCGGAGCTGTCGGCGCGGGCGGGCGAGATCGCCGCCGAGGCCGAGCGGCTCCGGGAACGCTCGCGGGAACTGGCCGTCGCGCTGGCCTCCCGCCGTACGGACGCCGAGAGGCTCGGCGCCGAGGCCGGGCGGCTGGCACGGCGCATCGACGAGGCGCGCGGCCAGGACGCGTCGCTCTCGGCCCGGCTGGACCGGCTGGCCGACGAGGCCGCGCTGCTCAGGGAGGCCGTCGAGGCGGTCAGGGACGAGCGTTCCACCGCCGCCGAGCTCGCCGCGGCCCGCGACCGGGCCCTGTCCGCCGTCGTCGAGGCGGGGTTCCTCGGCCTGGAGGACGCGCTCGCCGCGGTCCGTCCCGCCGCCGAGCGGGAGGCCAAGAGGGCCCGGCTGCGTGAGCTGGCGACCGAGAGCGCCGCGGTCGCCGCGACGCTCGCCGACCCCGAGCTGGTCGCCGCCGCGGCCGAGCCCGAGCCCGACCTGCGGGCCCTGCGCGAGGCGCGGGACGCCGCCGACGCCGCCCACGCCCGCCTGCTGTCCGAACGCGGCCAGGCCACCGCCCGCCTGAACCGGCTGGCCGCGCTCCGCGCCGAGCTGGACACCTGCCTGGAACGCTGGCGCCCCGCCGCGGACCGGCACCGGCTGGCCGAGGGGCTCGCCGCGCTGACCGGCGGCAACTCCACCGACAACCGGTGGAACATGCGGCTGTCGTCGTACGTGCTCGGCGAGCGCCTGCGGCAGGTGGTCGAGTCGGCCAACGAGCGGCTCGACCACATGTCGGGCGGGCGCTACCTGCTGGAGCACAACCGCGACCGTACCGCCGGGGACCGCAGCAGGTCCGGCGGCGGCCTGGGCCTGCACGTCCTGGACAGCTGGACGGGGGTGGGCCGCGACCCGGCGACGCTGTCGGGCGGGGAGAGCTTCATCACCTCCCTGGCGCTGGCCCTGGGCCTGGCCGACGTGGTCACCGCCGAGGCCGGGGGAGCGGACATCGGCACGCTCTTCGTCGACGAGGGCTTCGGCACCCTGGACGAGGACACCCTCGACGGCGTGCTGGACATCCTCGACGGGCTGCGCGACGGCGGCCGGGCGGTCGGCATCGTCAGCCACGTCGCCGAGCTGCGCACCCGGGTGCCCGCCCAGCTGCGCATCCGCAAGGAGCGCCGCGGCTCGACCGTCCGCCAGTGATCCGCCGGGCCGCTCCCCGCCCCGCCGCGAGGTCGGAGTCGCCGCCCGGACGCGGGCGGGCTCCGGCACGGCACACGGTACGGACCACGGCGCGGACGGTGTGACGGCGCGGCCCACGCGGACGGGGTGGACGTGGAGTACGGGGCGGCGATGAGCACCGAGGATCGGACCGGATGCTTTCGCGACGGAGTACCCCGGCGCGGGGGCGGCCGGACGGGGCATGGGACACTTTCACCGACGACGGGGCGCGTTGTCGCCATCGCAGCCCGTCGGCGCGGAACGATCGTGTTCCGCGCCGCGCCTCCTGCCGCCGTCACCGCCGCACAGAGCGCGCGGAGACCCGCGGAGACGTCTCTCGTGGATCATTCCCCTGTCGTGCCCGGCCTCCCCGCCGGGGCCGACGCCCTTCTCCCGCCGTCCGCCGTCCCGGCGCCCCCCGCCCTCCCGGCCGGAGCCGCCGACCCGGCGCCCGGCACCGTCCCGCCAGGGAACGCCACGGCGAGGGCGGCGACCACAACGACCACTGCGAGCGCGGGGGACACCGTTCCCGCTCCCCGGCTCTGGCGGGTCTTCGTCTGCCTGCTGCTGGTGACGTTCCTGGCCGCGCTGGACCAGACGATCGTCGCGACCGCCCTGCCCACCATCGTCGGAGAGCTCGGCGGCCTGGAGCACATGTCCTGGGTGGTGGCCTCCTACGCGCTCGCCGCGGCCGTGGCCATGCCGGTGTTCGGGAAGCTCGGTGACGCCCTAGGGCGCAAGTCACTGCTGCTCGGGTCGATCGTCGTCTTCCTGGCGGCGTCGGTGTTCTGCGGGCTGGCCCAGGACATCGTCCAGCTCGTCCTGGCCCGGGCCCTGCAGGGACTCGGTGCGGCGGGGCTGATGATCCTGTCGCAGGCGGTGGTCGCCGACCTGGTCCCGCCGCGCGACCGGGGCAGGTTCCTCGGCCCGCTGGGCTCGGTCTTCGGCATCGCCACCGTGATCAGCCCTCTCGTCGGGGGGACGCTCACCGACGGCGCCGGCTGGCGCTGGATCTTCTGGCTCAACCTGCCGCTGGGCATCGTGGCGTTCGTGCTGGCCGTCACGTCGCTGCGGTTGCCGAAGCGGCGGCTCTCGGCCCCCCTGGACGTGACGGGCACCGTGCTGATGACCGTCACGACGACCGCGCTCGTCCTGATCGGCACCTGGGGCGGCACGCTGTACGGCTGGGCCTCCCCGGTGATCCTCGGCCTGGTGGCGTTCACCGTGCTGGGAACGTTCCTGTTCGTCCTGGCCGAACGCCGCGCCGCCGACCCGCTCATCCCGCTCGGCATCCTCGCCGACCGCACCGTCCTGGTCGCCGGTGGGCTGAGCCTGGTGGTCGGGGCCGGACTGTTCAGCGTGGTCAGCTACGTGCCGTCGTACATGCGCATGGTGTACTCGATGAGCGCCACCGAGGCGGGTCTGTTCCTGGTGCCGCTGACACTCGGCCTGCTGGCCACCAACGTCGGCACGGGCTTCCTGATCAGCAGGTTCGGGCGCTACAAGATCTTCCCGATCGCGGGCACCGCCCTGGCGGCCGTCTCGATGCTGCTTCTGGGGTCGATGACCACGCAGACGCCCGCCTGGGCACTGGCCGTCTACCTGGTGCTGCTCGGCCTCGGGGTGGGCTGCTTCATGCAGGTGTCGATCACCGCGGTGCAGATCGCGGTACCCCAGTCCTCGGTCGGCACCGCCACCTCGACCGTCGTCTTCGTCCGGGAGATCGGGGTGACGGTCGGGGCGGCGGTGATCGGTTCGGTGTTCGCCGCCCGGGTGGCCGCCGCGCTGGGACCGGTTCTCGGCGGGGCGGGGGACCCGTCCCGCCTGACCCCGGAGGAGGTCGCCATGCTGCCTCCTGCCGGTCGCGCGCTCGTGGCCACCGCGTACGCCGACGGCCTGGTGCCGATGTTCCTCTGGCTCGCCGGGATCTTCGGGGCGGGGCTGGTGCTGGCGCTGCTGCTGAGGGAACGCCCGCTCACCGGGACCCCGGGGCCGGACGAGGGCGGCGAGGCCGCATAGTCGTGATCTCCTCGGGCACCACCCCCTCATGCGTGGACGATCAGGGTCTCAATCGTGGGGTGTGGTGCTCGACGCGCCCGAGGCGGGGGCGCTCGCACGGTTCTACGTGCGCCTCCTGGGATGGAGGATCACCGCGGAGGAGCCGGAATGGGTGGTGCTCATGCCCCCGGAGGGCGTCGCCTACCTGGCCTTCCAGACGGAGTCGAAGTACGTGCCGCCGGTCTGGCCCTCCACCGACGGCCGCCGGCAGATGATGATGCACCTCGACCTGGAGGTCGGCGACCTCGAGGCCGCGGTCGCTCACGCGGTCGAGGCGGGGGCGACGCTCGCCGACCACCAGCCGCAGGAGACGGTACGGGTGCTCCTCGACCCGGCCGGACACCCCTTCTGCCTCTACACGGACACGTCGTCCCCGGGCGGAGAGCCGGGCTGACGACCGGCCGGGGCGGCGGGTGGCGCCGTGGTGCGGGGGCCGATGATCGCCGAGGTGACCGCCGGATGGCCGACGACGAAGACCCGATGCCGGGGCCGGGTGGGTGATCGGTGCGCCCCGGTCGGGTCGTTCGGGCGACCCCGGTCACCCGGGCGACCCCGGTCACCCGGGCGACCCCGGTCACCCGGGCGACCCCTGGTCGGCGTCGCGCGTCCTCACCCACCTCGGCGCCACCGCCGACATCGTGCGCGGCGTCAACGGCGCCCGCTGGTACACCCTCGCGGCCGCGCTGGACCCTGATGCGGCACTGGCTTCGACGACGTCCCCGCCCCCACGGGCGCCGCCGACGGCTACCGGGAGATCGTGCGCCGCTGGCTGTACTCGTTCGGTCCCGGCACCGTGGACGACCTCGCGTGGTGGCTGGGCGCCACCAAGACCGTGGTGCGGACGGCACTGGCCGGGCTCGACGCGGTCGCGGTCTCGCTCGATCGGGGCGCCACCGGCTGGGTACTGCCCGACGACCTCGACGAGACCCCCGAGCCCGGCCCGTGGGCGGCGCTGCTGCCGGTGCTCGATCCGACCGTCATGGGCTGGCAGGGGCGCGACTTCTACCTCGGCCCGCACCGCGACCGGCTCTTCGACCGCCGGGGCAACGCCGGGACGACCGCCTGGGCCGACGGCCGGGTGGTGGGCTGCTGGGTGCAGGACGACGCCGGTGTCGTACGGGTGCGGCTGCTGGAGCCGGTGCCGGCCGCCGCGCGCCGCGCCCTCGACGCCGAGGCGTCGCGCCTGACCGAATGGCTCGGCGGCTTCCGCGTCCCGAGCGTCTACGGCTCGCCCGCCATGCGATCCGACCTTTCCGACACGACGGCCCCGCGATAGCCGCGGGCGACGCCCCCGATGCCCTCGGCGTCCCATCCCACGGTGAACCCTCCCCTGTCCGGCCGGTCGTTCCCACCGTCTCACCACCGGGCTCGCCACCCGGCCACCGGGCCCCGGCCCGGCCCGCTCCGGGACGGGCCGGACGGGAACGTCCCCGGACCGCGAGGCCCGGAGGCCGCCTCACCGGCCGACCGCCGCGGCCAGGGCACGCACCCGGGCGGCGTGGCCGTCATGGCCGATGATCACCGGCGGCTCGTTGTACGGCATGGCGTCGGAGGAACGGCGCAGCTTGACGTACTGCCCGCACGCGTCGACCGCGTAGGGCTCCATGTCGTCCTGGAGCGCGCCGATCACCGTGATCCCGTACGTCTCGCCGATCCGGCGGAACAGCGCCACGGCCTCCCTGCGGTGCTCCTTGCCGAGGTTGCGGCCCAGCTCGTCGAGGACCAGGCACAGGTGCCCGCCGCCCGAGGACGCGATCGCCGCCGCGCAGACCAGCTTGACCGCCTTCTCGTCCATCAGCGCGGTGTTGGCCCGCCGGTCGTACGGCACGAAACCCTGCCCCTCGCCCCGGCGCCACTTGGGGGTCACCCGCCAGGCCCAGCGCTGCTCGGGGTCGGCGGGGGCGGGCGGCACCGGGAACTCCAGCGTCGCCCCGTACCCGCCGTAGGAGGTGTCGAGCCTGTCGAACTCCTCCGCCACCCGGGCCAGCCGCGCCCTGATCGCGGCGGTCAGCGCGGCCCGGTGCGCGGCGGTGGACCGGGCGGCCTCCTCGGCCCCCCGCGCGGCGGCGGTCAGGTCGCGCTGCCGGGTGACGATCTGCGTCTCGATCTGGCGCCGCCGGTGCCGCTCGTACTCCTCCTGCCCGCGCAGGTAGGAGGCGAGCGCCGAGCAGACACCGGGGAACGTCGCCTGCTCGCGCGCGGTGCGCCCGGCCCCGGGAGCGGCCCGCTCCCTGACCAGGAAGCGCAGCTCCTCGGGCATCTCCTCGTCCTCCCCGGGGAAGGTGTCGCGCAGCGCCTCGTCGAGCCGCCGCTCGGCGGCCCGCCACCACTCCTCGGCCGTCAGCGGGCGCTCCTGCTCGTCGAGGGCGTCCAGCCAGTCGCGCGCCCCCTCGGTGGTGCCGCCCCACTCTCCGGCCAGCGCGTCCAGGCCGAGCGCCTCGCGGTCGGCGGTGATCCGCGCCGCCTGCTCCGCGGCCTGGTCCCGGTCGGCCTCGTGCCGTGCCCGGCGGCCCTCCAGCCGCTCGACCTCCATGGTGCGCGTGCGGGCCCGGAAGTCCAGCGAGCTCACCCCGCGTTCCGCCTCGCCCACCTTCGGCGCGATCGCGGTCAGCGCCTCGGCCAGCTCGATGAGCGCGTGCCGGCGCTCGGACAGCCGCCGCTCGATGTCGGCGAGCTGCAGGGCGGCCCTGGCCCCCTCCAGTCGCCTGCCCGCCTCGGCCACCGCGTCCTCGGCGGCCCGCACGGCCGCCGACGCACTCTCCTGGACGTCCCGTGCCCGATGCAGGCGCTGTTCGGCGGCCTTGATCCTGGCCTCCCTGCCGGTGACGGCCACCTCGAACGACCCCACCACGGTCACGCCGGCGGCGCTGACCAGCACCGAACCGGGCAGCGCGTCCAGCGCGCGTGCCGCGGCCTCCAGGTCGGCGGCGTCGACGATCACCGTGTGCTCGTGCGGCCACCCCCGGCCCCCCGGTACGGGCACCGTCCGGCCGCCGCCGCCACCGTCGCCACCGCCGTCGGCCGCTCCCTGGTCACGCGCCTGCTCGGCGACGTCGATGGCGTCGAGCAGCCCGGTGGCCCCCACGCCCGCCCCGGCGAGCGCGTTGAGCTGGGCCGCGGCCGGGCCGCCCTCGGCGTCGTCCAGCGCGGCCCTGGCCCCCTCGCTCTCACGGTCGGCCACGCCCAGCGCCTTCAACGCCTCGTTCAGCCGCGTCCTGGCCCCGGCCAGCTCGGCTGTGGCCGTGGTCACGTCGCGTCCGTCGGCCAGGCGGCGCTGCTCCTCCAGGCCGGGGATCCAGCCGCGCAGCTCGTCCACGGAGTTCTCCGCCACGGCCCGGTCGGCGTCCAGTTTCGCCGCGTGCGACTGCAGGTCGGAGAGCTCCCTGCGGGCCTGGGCCAGGCCGCGTTCGAGCGTGTCGTCCTTGAGCGTCGCGATCTCCGCCCGCACCTCGGCGATCGCCTCGCCGGCACGGGCGCCCGCCGCGCGGACCCGCTCCAGCTCCACCGCCAGCGCCTCGTCCCGCCGCGCCGCGTCGGCGAGCCTGCGCGCCAGCCGTCCCCGCCAGCAGCGCAGTGCGTCGGCAAGCCGGACGCGGGCCCGGTCGCGCCGGTCGAAGGTCTCCAGGAGGGTGCCGGACTCGTCCTCGAACTCGCGGAGCAGCTCCATGGCCCGCGTCGCACGCACCCGCCGGGCGTGCTCGTCGCGGCGGGCCTCCCGCTCCTGGTCGAGCTCGGCGTCCAGGCCGGTCAGCGCGGCGATCGCCTCGAAGACGCGTTCGGGGGAGATCTCGTTCAGCGGCTGGGAGAGCAGGTTGGTGGCGACCTTGCTCCGCACCGAGGTGGACAGGAACGACACGCACCTGACCCGGTCGCCGTACAGGAACCTCGTCAGGTCGCGCGCCACCACGTCGCGTCGGCCGGCCGAGCGGGGCAGCGCCGCCCAGAGCTCGTCCGCCCGCGCCACCCGTTCCGCCTCCGAGGCGGCCGAGGCCAGGTGGATGCCGGGAACCCACCGGATCTCCAGGTGCGGCGCCTCCTGGTTGACCCGCAGCCACACGGTGACCGCGTCCAGTGACGCCTCGGGCGATTCGTCGGGCGAGGCGTCGGGCGAGGCGTCCTCACGCGCGGGAGCGTCATGAGGAGCATCGTGGGAGGCGTCGTGGGAGGCGTCGTGCCGAGGGGCGTGGGACGCGTCGTGCGCCGGATCGGCCGGTGCGAAGACGCCGATGATGTAGCCGTGGTCGGCGCTGGCCCAGGTCCGCCCGCCGCCGCCCGCGGCGAGTTCGGCGTTGAACAGCAACTCCGCCACCGACTTGGCGCCGGAGGCGAAACGCCACTGCTCGTCCCCGAGCAGTGCCGTGATCATCGCGATGAACGACGACTTGCCCGCGCCGTTGGAGTCCTTCGGTCCGGCGCCCGCGATCACGATCAGGGTACCCGGCACGGTCGGCACCGGATGGGTCGACAACCGGGAGATGTTGACCGGCTGCACGGCGACCAGCACCCGGTCGCCCACCACGTTCTCCGTCGGCGCGCCCGCCCGGACGTCCACGGAGACCAGGGTCGCCTGCGTCCCGGCCGAACTCCCGGAGGCGCCGGGAATCCCGGAGGTTCCGGGGATCTCATCCGGACCGGGGCCGCCCTCGGCCGCCGGGGCCGAAGCGGCCCCGGCCCCGGGGGTGCTCCCACCGGGGGACGCGGTCCTCGCTCGGCTCCCGCGTGAGCCTTTCGCGGCCTGGTTCCGCTGGTCGGTCAACCCCGTTCCCCTCTTCCATCGTGTTCGCGCTCCTGCGTCATGTTCAGGGCATGGGAGCACACCTCGGTGGCGCTCACCGGGTGTCGTTCGTTCCGGTACGTCGCCCGGCGACCGTCGTCACCCGTCTTCATCCGTCGTCATCCGTCGCCGTCACCCGTCGTCATCTGGCGTCGGGCGGTGTCACCGCCGGCCCGCCCGTACGGCCGCGGCCAGCGGCGTGTGCGGTCCCGCGGCGAGGATCAGCTCCTCCTGCAGGCGGCGCCTGGCCTGCGGGGTCAGCCGGTGGAACTGGGGACCCGGCACGTAACCGCCGGCCTCCTCACCCGCCTTCACCTGGGTCACCAGCCCCGCGTGCCGCAGGACGCGCAGGGCGGCCTCCAGCTCACCGATCGGCAGCCGGGTGTGCCGTCGCAGCTCGTCGGCCTGGGCCGGGAACGGCGACAACCAGCTGTCGGCCGGAAGGAGCCCGTCGGCCCGGGGGATGGCCACCGAGTGGACCAGCACCAGCACCAGCACCGCCCGTTCGGCCTCGCCAGGGATCGGGACCGCCTCCCCGGCCACGGTGTCCGCGTACCCCGACGTCCACGTCTCGCGCTCGTGGATCAGGACCCGGCCACGGCGTTCCAGCATCCGGGCGAGCGTGTGGCGCGGCGCGGGCTCCCGCAGCGCCGGGAAGCGGGCCTCGTGCACGGGCTCGGCCGCGTGCTCGACCGCCATGAACGCCGCCACGATCTCGGCCCTGCGCCGCTCGTCGAAGGGGCCGAGCAGGTCCTCGTCCATGTTCTCGGGGACGGTGACGCTCGCGGCGGCCTCACCCTCCTCGGCGCCGGACCCGCGGGGATCGCTCCCCGCGTCTTCCGGACCACCGGGCTCGCCGAGGCCGCCGCCGTCACCGCCGCCGCCGCCGTCACCATCGTCGCCATCGTCGTCGCCGGTGACGGGAAGGATCGCGAGACCGTTCCGTTCCCCGGCGCCCGAGGGCAGGCGGCGCATCAGCTCCCGGAGCTGGGCGTGCGACGACGCGGGCCACGAGGCGCACCGCGGTCCGAGCCGGACGTGGCCGCCGGAGACCTCCAGCCAGGCCGAGTCGTGCAGGCGGCGGAGCGCGCCGATCGCCCAGTTGCGCATCAGGTCGTCGTCACGCCCGATCAGCGCCCGGTACGCCGACAGCACGTCGTCCGTCGCGGCCGGGACACCGGGCCAGGGATCGGAGGCCAGGTCGGTCCAGCAGCAGCGCAGGGCCGCGGCCAGCACCCGCCGGGTCTCCCCGGATCGTTCCACCGCGACCGGGGCGACCTGGTACTCCTCCAGGAGCGACGGGGTCGCGCCGTCCGGCCAGACCGGCAGCGCCAGGCCCGTGCCGTCACCGCGCCCCAGCCGCGCCATCCCCGGCGGGGCGGGCAGCCCGGCGCCGAGCCGGATCGGACCGCCCGCGCGGGCGCGGACGTGCGCCACGTCGGGCCGTTCGGGCACGGACGCCGCCGTGCCGAACGCGGCGGACCCGTCGGACATGGCGAACGCGTCGGACGCGTCGGACGCGTCCGCGGTCCCGGTGGCCTCGGTGGCCGCGGTGGGGGGCGGATCAGTCGGCACCGCCGGTCCTCTCCAGGCTGCCGTGGGAGAGCCAGGCGGGCTCGGCCGCGGGGTCGGCGGTGAGGCCGTCGGACCAGCGCAGCCGGTACGGGGAGTCGGGGCGCAGGTCGGCCGCGACCAGGTCGGCCAGCAGGCGGCGGGCCGAGACCCATTCGCCGTCGGCGGTGAGCAACTGCTCCAGCCGGGCCGAGGAACCCCCCGCCAGCGCGGCCTCGGCCACGGCGGTCAGGTGGTCGAGGCCGCCGGTGCCGGGGTCGTAGGTGTCGGCGGGGCCGGGGTCGGGCAGGGCCGAGCGCGGGGGATTCGGCTGGGCGGGCGCGGGGCGCGGGCTCTCGTCCACGGCGCGGACGATCGCCGCCGGATCGTGCCAGGGGGCGGGGGCGTCGAAGACGAAGCCGTCGAGCACCGAGGCCAGGCGCTCCCTGCCCGAGGTCTGGGCGAAGGTGCGCCAGGTCTCCGCGGGCAGGAGCGTCAGGTTCCTCGTCGTACCGGCCGAGTCGGCCAGGCGGCCGGCGGCGCGGCGCGAGGCGTCGCTGTAGGAGTAGATCGCGGCGCGCAGCTCGGTGCAGGTGCGGTCCAGGTCGGGCCAGCGGTTCAGGATGGTGCCGTGCAGGCTCTGCGCCCGCCGGGTGATCTCCTCGGTGCCCCAGAGCTTGGGCGCCTGCTCGCGCAGCTCCTCGATGGTCCCGCCGGTCAGTGTGATCAGCTCCAGCGCCCAGAGCCGGAAGGCGCGGGAGAGGTTCTGCGCGCTGGTGCGGGCCTCCTCCATCGTCGTGGCCGGATCGGCCACGTTGAGGTCCTCCAGCGCGAGCAGCCGGTGCATCTCCGACTGGCCGCCGTCGTCCATCATCCGGCGGATGAACATCAGCCCCACCACGCTGGTGAACGACGCGCGGTAGCGGAGCTGGTTGGGCTTGGGGAACACCTCGCGGATCGCGCCGAGGCCGCGCAGCACGCGGAGCCGGTTCTCGAACCGGTCGAGCGGGTAGGCCCGGCAGACGTGGCGCATCTGCTCGTGGGTCAGCCACTCCTCGCCGGCCTCGGCGAACGCCGCGAACAGCGTCTCGGCGATGTCGACGAGCGCCGGGTCGTCCACCACCGCGCCGCTGTCGCGGGCGAGCGCCGCGAACATGCGGCGGTAGGTCGAGAGCACGGCCTCCTCGGTGAGGGCCGAGTCGAGCGTGATCTCGTGGTTCGTCTCTGGCACGCGCCCTACCGTAAGGCCTGCGCCCGACATTCCTGACCCGCACGGCGGGACACGCACCCGGGCCGCACGTCTCCCGGCGGAGCGCGACCTCACCGGCGCGGGTACGGAGCGGCGCGGGTACGGAGAGGGCGGGACCGACGCCGGCCGGGTGACGGGGAGATCCTCGGGAACGCGCGGGGGACGGCGTCTCAGCCGTCGGCGGCGAGGCGGTCCAGCCACTCCGTCAGCAGCCGCCGTTCCGCGTCGCTGAGGGTCGTCTGCTCGGGCAGCGCGGCGCGCAGGGCGCGGGCCGCGCCGGCCGGACCCGGGTCCCGCACGGCGGGTTCCCGATCGGTCACGGCGGCGATCATGGATTCCCGGAGGACGGTCAGCAGGGCCGGGTCGCGCCGGTCCTCGGGCAGGGTCAGCCAGGTGAGTACGGCGCCGCGCGCCGTGGCGTGGATGAGCGTGACCGCGAGCTCCTCGTCGACGCGGAGCCAGCCGCCGACGGCGAGACGCCGGATACGGCCCAGCAGGACCTCCATGCCGGCCTCGAACGCGGCCGAGGTCCTCTTCACGGGCTCGCTGTACATCAGCGTGTACAGCGCGGGGTTGGCCAGGCCGAACTCGACCGCCAGATCCCAGCCGGCCCTCAGGTCGTCGACGGGGTGCCCCGGATCGGGGTCGACGTGCTTGGTCATGAGAAAGCTGGTGAAGCCGTACTCGGCGACCGCGTCGAGCAGCCCGTCCTTGTCGCCGAAGAGTCGGTAGATGGCCGGCGGTTGCACTCCCGCCGCGGACGCGACCGCGCGGGTGGTGACCGCGTCGCGCCCCTCACGCGCCAGCAGGGCCGCGGCCGCCTCGACGACCCGCTGCCGGAGTCGATCGCGGCCCGTGGCCGCGGTGTCGGACCCGACGGTGGCCGCGCCGTCCCCGCGGGGTGGGCTCGATTCCATTTTCCAACGATACCGCGTATATGGTTCCACTGGTAGTTCCAGTGATACTGTCATCGTGGTTCCAGTGGAAACAACAGGATGAAGGTGTGCGGCATGCCGGACAAGATCAAGATCGTGGCGCTCGAGGAGCACGTCGCCCTGCCCTCGCTGCTCGACGCGTGGGCCGGGGCGGGTGTGCCGCGGATTCCGCAGCTCGGCTTCGGTGACGAGCCCTTCGCGCGACGTCTGCGGGACGTCGGGGAGGCCCGCCTCGCCGACATGGACGACCAGGGCGTCGATGTCGCGGTCCTGTCCCTGGCCTCACCGGGCGTGCAGAACCTCGCGGCCGGGGATGCCGTCAGCGTGGCCCGGGAGGCCAACGACGCGCTGGCCGAGATCGTCGCCGGGCGACCCGACCGGTTCCAGGCGTTCGCCGCCATTCCCACCGCGGCGCCCGAAGCCGCCGCGGCCGAACTGGAACGCGCGGTGACCCGGCTCGGCTTCCCCGGCGCGATGCTGTACGGGCGTACCGGGGACAGGCCGGCCGACGCCCCGGAGTTCGACGACCTGTACGCCACGGCCGAACGCCTCCGGGTGCCGCTGCACTTCCATCCCCAGACTCCGGTCCCCGAGGTCATCAAGGCCTACTACTCCGGCTTCGACGACGGGGCCGGGCTGACGCGCAGCACCGGGATGGGGCTCGCGACGGCCGGCCTCGGCTGGTACTACGACCTGGGCGTCCAGTATCTGCGGATGATCTTCTCCGGTGTCTTCGACCGGCACCCGGGGCTGCAGGTGATCGCGGGGCACTGGGGCGAGGTCGTCCTGTTCTACCTCGACCACATCGGGGTCATGGCGCACAACGCCCGGCTGGAGCGCCCGCTCGCCGACTACTTCACGCGGAACTTCTGGGTCTGCGGCAGCGGCACGGTCAGCGAGCGCTACATGAGGTGGACGTCGGAGGTCGTCGGAACCGGGCGCATGATGTACTCGACCGACTACCCCTACACCTTCGGGACCCGGCCCGGCGGATTCCCGTTCCTCGACACCGCCGGCGGGGTCGCCCGCTCGTTCCTCGAACAGGCGCCCTTCACCCACGAGGAGAAGGTCGCGATCGGGTCCGGCAACTGGGAGAAGCTCACCGGGCACGTCGCGGCGCGCCGCGAACACCACCCCGCCTGATCCTCCACCCCGGCCGGTCGCCGGTCACGACGACCGGCCGAGGCGTGCGGGACGGCGGCCCCGGCCCGCTCCGGTTCGGACGGCGACGGCCGGCGGCCGGGGTTCCTCCCCCGGCCCCGGAGGCGAGCGCCCGCCGCGGCAGCGCAACGATTCGCAATTTTCGCGACAAAGGGAAATGTGCGGCATACGGTCGGAATGTCGGAAGGACCGGCCCCCGCGGTGACGAGGTGACGGAGATGGCGACCTCCACGGCACGCATCGACGAGGCGAAGGGCATCCTCGGAGCCCGGCTCAGGGCGCTCCGCGCCGGTGCCGGACTGACCGGGAGGGCGCTGGCGGCGAAGACGGGCCTGGACCACACCAAGATCTCAAAGATCGAGAACGCGGTCCAGATGCCCAACCAGGCCGACATCCGGACGTGGTGCGAGGCCTGCGACGCGGACGAGCAGGTGGTCGACCTCATCGCCGCCGCCCAGAACATCGAGGCCATGTACATCGAGTGGCGCCGCCTGGAGGAGAGCGGTCTCGGCCACGTCCAGCGCTCCTTCCAGCCCCTCTACGAGCGCACCCGCCAGTTCCGCGTCTGGCAGCACTCCGCCGTCCCCGGCCTGCTGCAGACCGAGGACTACGCGCGGGGGCACCTGCGCACCGTCATCGACTTCCGCGGCATCCCCGACGACATCGACGCCGCGGTGGTGGCCAGGCTGCGGCAGCAGGAGGTCCTGCGCGACGGCGGCAGGAGGTTCGCCTTCGTCATCGGGGAGCAGGCGCTCCGCACCCCGCTGGCCGGCCCCGAGGCGATGACCGCGCAGCTCGACCGGCTGGCGGAGCTGACCTCGGGGGTCGCCAACGTGTCCTTCGGGATCGTCCCGGCGACGGCCAGGCCGCCGCTCATGCCGCCGGAGAACTTCTGGATCTACGACACCGACCGGGTCCGGATCGACACCGTGCCGGGGCAGATCCAGCACAGGACCCCGGGCGACGTGGCCGTGTACGAGAAGGCGTTCCAGGCGCTGAGCGGCGCCGCCGCGTACGGGCGGCAGGCCCGCGACATGTTGCGGAGCGCGGCGGAGGCGTTTCGCGCGCGGTGAACGCGCAACATCGCGCAACATCGTTGAGCCGTGCGCCGGGCGGTCCCTACCCTTGCCGGCGTGACCGTTGATCACACCCCTCCCGGAGACCTCGTGCCCCATCCGGCCGAACTCCGGGCCGGTGAACTGGCGGCCCTGCTGGCCCGCGCCCACAACATCCCGGCGGACGTGCACCGCCTGCCCTCGGGGGAGCGGGTCGTCTCCGTCTACCACGGGCTCGTCGTCCGCCTCGACCAGGAGTGCCGTTTCTGGTGGGTCGTCCCGGCCTCCGTGGACCGCGGGAGAGCGCTGTGGACGAGCGCGGCCACCCCGGCCGCGGCGGCGAGCCGGATCGCCGTTCACTACCGGGAACTGCGGGCCCGCCCGCCGGGCCAGCTGATCCACGGCGGCTACCTGCTGACGGACGTCCTCCTGGAACACCACGCCGCCGCCACCCCGATCTGACCCCGGCCGCCGGGCGGGTGGAGGCCGTCCTACCGCCCCGGCGCGCGGCGCAGGGGCGGGCGGCGGGCCCAGGTGGCCCAGCGCCAGAGCCATTCGAGCGGACCCTGGCGGTAGCGGCGCAGCCACAGGACGGAGAACGGCCACTGGACGCAGAGGACGGCGGCGGCGATCAGGTACACCGTCGCCGGGGACCAGTCGTGCGGCGCGCCGAGGACCAGGCGGACCCCCAGCACCAGGACCGTGGCGGTCAGGTAGTTGGTCAGCGCCATCCGGCCCAGCGGTGCGAGGACACCCGTCAGCACCGGCCGCAGCGGCGTCCTGAGCAGCACCAGCAGGACGCACACGTACACCCCCGCGACCAGTGCCCCGGCCGTGTGGATCCAGAAGCCGAAGTACCGGTCGTCCATGCCGCCGGTCAGCGTGGTCTGCGCCCACAGGGCGGGCGCCGCGGCCGTCGCGAAGGCCAGGCCCAGCAGGAGCGGCACCCGGGTGGAGTGCTCCAGGCGGTCGGCCACCCCGTACCGGACCAGCGACGAGCCCAGCAGGAACAGCCCGGCGACCAGCACGGTCCTGTCGCCGCCGATCGCCAGGGCCGTCGCGACGAGCGCGACGGCCAGACCGGCCACGGCCCGGCGCGGCAGCCAGGTCGAGGGAAGCAGCACCAGCAGGCCGACGACGGCGTAGACGGTCAGGATGTCCCCCCGCCACAGCAGCAGGAAGTGCGCCAGGCCGATCGCGAGCAGCGCGAGGAGGCGGCGCAGCAGGAGCAGTCGCGGGCGGGCGACGCGGCCCGTGACCGAGGTCAGCAGCAGCGAGAACCCGATCCCGAACAGCAGGGAGAAGATCGGGAAGAAGCGCTGGTCGACGACCATGCCCATGACCTGCCGCACGCCCTCGTGCGCGTCGTGCGCCTCCACCGGCGAACGTCGCAGGACGACCTCGCCGGCGTTGGCGATCGGCCTGACGTTGGCCACCAGGATCCCGCACAGCGCGAACCCGCGCAGCACGTCGAGGGCGACGATCCGCGGCCGGCCGGGCCGGACCGCCGCCTCGGACCCGGGAGAGGCGGAGGAAAGTTGATCTTCGTGTGGCATGCGCCCATCCTGCGGGCCCGGCCCGGTGCCGGGTACCGGCCGCAGGCAGGGTCGGCGCCGCCCGCGGCGGTACTTTCGGCCGGTACGGCCCGCCTGCCCGGACGTCTACCCTGAACGGCGTGAGGGTGCGGCATCGACCGGTCGGGCGGGCGCGGGGGGCGGCGGACGCCGGGCTCGGCGTCCTGTTCGCGGCGACGCTCGCCTTCTGGGCGTACCGGATCGCGGTGACCTGGGGCGGTGCCCACTGGTGGTTCGGCTGCGCGGCCGGGGCGGTGGTCTGCGCGATCGCCCTGGTACGCCGGCGCGACCGGGCCCGGGCGGCGGTCGCGGGCCTGGCCGTCGCCGGGGTCACCGTCCTGGTCACCCGTCTCGCGGGGCTGCCCGGCGAGCCCGGGCCCGCCATGGCCCTGGCGCTGTCGGTGCTCGTCGGCTCCGCGGTCAGGGCGCTCCCGGCGTCGCGCGCCGCCGCCGTCGCGGCCGGGGGGTTCGCGGTCGTCGCCGCCACCTGGCCGGCCGTTCCGCCCTCCTCGGGTCTCCCGCCCGTGACGTCGCTGAACGCCGCGGCGTGGCTCGCAGGCCTCGCGCTCGGGTCGTGCTCGCGGCTGTTCGAGGCCCGGCACCGGGCGGCGGCCGAGAGGGTGCGCCGCGAAGAGCGGCTGGCGCTGGCCAGGGAACTGCACGACGTCGTCGCCCACCACGTCACCGGCATCGTCCTCCAGGCCCAGGCCGCGCAACTCGCCGCCCGCAGGCGGCCGGAGAGGGCGGAGGGCCCCTTCGCGGAGATCGAGACCGCCGGTTCCGACGCGCTGGCCGCGGTGCGGCGCGTCGTCGGCCTGCTGGGCGACGCCGGTGACGCGCCTTCGGCCACGGCCGTCCCCGAACGCCTCGGCGAGCTGGTCGAACGCTTCGGCGACCGGGGAGGTCAAGGCGTCCAGGAAGGCCGGGAACACGGTCCGGCGGTGCGCCTGGACCTCTCGGCCGACGAGTCGGCGTGGCCCCCGGAGGTGGCCGTCACCGTCCACCGGATCGTCCAGGAGTCGCTGACCAACGTCTCGCGCCACGCCCGGCAGGCCCGGTCGGTCACGGTCCGCGTCGTCCAGGAGCGCGACTCCGTCGTCGTCGAGGTCGTCGACGACGCCCCTCAGGCCCCCGCCGGGTACCGTCGCGGCGGGTACGGGCTGGTCGGGATGCGCGAACGCCTCGATGCCCTCGGTGGCACGCTCCGCGCGGGACCGCGCCCGGGGGCCGGCTGGGCCGTGCTCGCCACCCTGCCCGTCCCCGCGCGGGCCCGCCGGTGACGATCCGGGTGCTGCTGGCCGACGACCAGTCGATGATCCGCCGCGGCCTGCGGCTCATCCTGGAGGACCAGCCCGACATCAGCGTGGTCGCCGAGGCCGCCGACGGCGCCGAGGCGGTCGCCCTGGCCCGCCGTCTCCGCCCGGACGTGTGCCTCGTGGATATCCGGATGCCCCGCCTCAACGGCATCGAGGTCACCCGCCTCCTGGCGGGTCCCGGCGTCGCGGACCCGCTGCGGGTGGTCGTGGTCACCACCTTCGACCTCGACGAGTACGTCCACGACGCGCTGCGCGGCGGGGCGGTCGGCTTCGTCCTGAAGGACGCCGGGCCCGTCCTGCTCGTCGAGGCCGTCCGGGCGGCGAACGCCGGCGACGCCCTGGTCTCGCCGTCGGTCACCCTGCGGCTGCTGCGCCGTCTCACGGCCGCCGCCGCGCCGTCGGCCCCCCGGTCCGCGCGGCCTCTCTCCGAACGGGAGACGGAGGTGGTACGGGCCATCGCCAGGGGCCGCAGCAACCAGGAGATCGCCGCCGAGCTGTTCATCTCGCTCAGCACGGTCAAGGGCCACGTCTCCGGCATCATGACCAAGCTCGGGGTGCGCAACCGGGTCGGGATCGCCGCCTGGGCCTGGGAGAACCGCCCGCCGGACGGCCTCTGACACCCCGGGCACGCCACCGGCGCCCACCGACCCGGAATCGGCTGTCCGAAAAAAAACCGAAAAGAAGACAAATTAGGAAATTGTAGGTCGTATTAGGCGGCCACTTCTGGAATTAAATTCTTTTCATGCGCGAGTGTGCCTCTCACCTGGACCGATCCCACTTCTATATCCCCAGATCCGTGTTTAACTCGGACTTGCGGTAATCACCCAACTTCTGGGGGTAGTGACCCCGGATTGAGCGGGACCTCACCGTGAACCAGGGGAGAAGATTCATGATCAGTGTCCTGATCGCCGAGGACATGCATCTCGTCCGGGGGGCCATGGTCGCCCTGCTCTCCATGGAGAGCGACATCAAGGTCATCGGTGAGGCCGGTCACGGCGACGAGGTGGTCCACTCCTGCATGCAGCTCCGGCCCGACGTCGCCCTCATCGACATCGGGCTCCCGGGCACCGACGGACTCACCGCCACGGCGGAACTGCGCCACAGGCTCCCCGAGTGCGCGCCGGTGATCCTGACCGGGCTCGCCACCCCGGCCGCGCTCTGCCGGGCCCTGGACGCCGGGGCCCGCGGCTTCGTGGTCAAGGACCTTCCGGCCGACCAGCTCGCCGGCTGCGTGCGCCGGGTGGCCGCGGGGGAGCAGGTGGTCGACCCCGAACTGGCCGTCGCCGCCCTGCACGCCAAGAGGAACCCGCTGACCACGCGCGAACTGGAGGTCCTGGGCGTCGCGGCGGAGGGGGCGCCGGTGGGCGAGATCGCCGACCGGCTCTGCCTGTCCGGCGGCACCGTGCGCAACTACCTGGCGCGGATCCTCACCAAGGTCGGCGCCCGGACCCGCGTCGAGGCGGTCAAGATCGCCAGGCAGGCGGGCTGGCTCTGGTCGGAAGACCCGGCCGAGCTGGGCGTGATCCGCTACCGCTGACCCCGCCGACCCCGCCGGCCCCGGACGCCGGGACCGGGCTGAAAAGTCACGATCCCGATCGCGCCGTGCGACATGCCGCGTCTTGGGGGACGACCTCACCGCACCGGATATGTCGGCGCACTTAATCCAAGCGGGAGGGGACCGAATACCACGGCGGCATGACCACGATCACTTCTGTAGAAGGCGGAACCGTGTTTTTCGCTCACCACGATGAAGAGAAACGATCTATTCCACTCTAAAATGCGGGCAAATCCCTCAACGAGAGGTTCGCCCGTGCGACATTGGATCGCCTTCCTGTCCGCGTTGCTTCTCCCTGCCGGCCTGATCACCGTGATCGCCGGGCCGGCTCACGCCGCCGTGGCGAGCGAGGTCATCCTGACCCTGCCGAACGATCGCTCGATCGAGGCGAAGGCGGTGGACCTGATCGACAAGGCCACCGGAACGATCAAGGTCGCGGCCTTCGCCATCAAGGAGGACAACGGCGCCGAACCCAACCCGATCCGCGTCGCCCTGGCCGCCGCGGCCGCGCGAGGCGTCAAGGTGCAGCTCGTCATCGGCGGGCGGCACGCGGGTGAGAGCTCGATCACCCGGTTGAAGGCCGCCTTCGACGGGACGACGTCGAGGGTCGAGACGTGCGGGACCGTGGTCGGCGGCGAGAACGGCGGCGGCTGCTTCGGCACCTACGACCAGCACGCCAAGTTCATCATCTTCGACAGGACCGACGGGGTCAGCAACGTCATCCTGGTGACGTCCCAGAACTGGGCGAAGTACGCGGGCGGCTGGAGCGCCGCCAACAACGCCGTCGTGTACGGCGGGCTGCCGTGGGAGTCGCCGTTCTCGGTGAACCTTCGCGGGTTCTTCACCGACCTGTGGACGAACACCGCCCGCAACGACGACTACTGGGCCGAGCGCGGGTACGTCATCTCCCCCGGCGACTCCGACGTGCAGTTCTACCCCAAGAGCAGCGGCGACCCGGTCGTCTCCCTCATCGGCGGCACCGACTGCAAGAACGGCGCTGACCACGGCAGCATCCGCATCGCCGTCCCGGACTGGTCCCGCGAGGACCCGCCCAAGCGTCCCGTGATCGCCGCACTCGCCTCCGCGGTCACCCGCGGCTGCGAGGTCCAGGTCGTGACCGACGAGGACACCGCCGTCGTCGGGCAGCTCCGCGCGGCGGGCGTGACGACCTGGAACGACAGGGCGAGCTACGCCTCCACCTTCGTCCACTCCAAGTACATCCTGGTCAGGAACTCCTCCGGCGCGAAGCAGGTCTGGACGGGCAGCCCGAACATGACCAACGGCTCGCTTCGCGGCGCCGACGAGGTGCAGCTCACGCTGAGAAAGGTCGGCGACCTGACCACGCCCGGCCTGTACGACGCCTACGACGCCAACTTCGAGGCGATGAAGGCCCACTCGCGGGTCGAGCGGTTCCCGCCCCTCGGATGACCCGGCCGGCCGGCGGCGCCCGCCCGGAACGGCAGGCGGGCACCGGCCCGGCTCGGTCCCGGCACCCGGATCGGGAATCACCCGCACCCGGGCCTCGTGACGGTGAAGGGGGGACGACCTTCCCCCCGTCCCTCTTCGAGTGCGGCCACGTGCCGCCGTACCCGCCCGTCGTCGACGGCGCTCACGGCCGGCCGGCCCGCACCGGGCGCCTCGACGAGCTCACGCGGACCCTGAGCCGGGTGCCGTCCCGATCCCCAGGCCGGTGTGGGCGGCGAGGAAGGCGAGCATGTCGGCCGCCAGGCCGATCGCGCGGTCCGCCGAGCGGGAGGCGTGGCCGACGCCGTCCTCGTGGCGCAGCAGGATCGGCCGCGTGCCCGACGTCGCCCACTGCAGCGCCGCGCACATCTTGCGCGCGTGCAGGGGGTCCACGCGGGAGTCGCCGCCGAAGGTCGTCAGCAGCGTCGCCGGGTAGTCGGCGCCCTTCGTGACGCGGTGGTAGGGGGAGTAGCCCAGCAGCCAGCCGAGCTGCTCGGGGTCGTCTGCCGAGCCGTACTCCGAGCGCCACGCCGGTCCCAGCCCGGAGCGCTCGTAGCGGACCATGTCGAGCAGCGGCGCCGAGCAGACCGCGGCGGCGAACAGCTCCGGGTGCTGCGTCAGCGCGGCGCCCACCAGCAGCCCGCCGTTGGACTCGCCGCACGCGCCCAGCAGCGCAGGGGTGGTCCAGCCGTCCGCGACGAGCTTCCCGGCCGCCGCCGCGAAGTCGTCGAAGACGTTCTGCTTGCGCTCCAGCATGCCGTCGCGGTGCCAGTCCGCGCCCTCCTCGCCGCCGCCGCGCACCTGGGCCAGGGCGAACACCCCGCCGGCCTCGACCCAGGGCAGGACGTAGCTGGAGTACGACGGCGTGAGCGAGGCCCCGAACCCGCCGTAGCCGTACAGGATCGCCGGTCTGGGGCCGGAGCCGGGGCGGGCCAGCACGACCATCCGGACCGGCGTGCCGTCGGACGAGGAGCAGACCACCTGACGGCTCTCCAGCTCGGGCACCTCCACGGCGCCGGGCGCCGCCTCCCACAGCGACGTGCGCCCGGTGCGCGTGTCGTAGCGGTGCACGCCCACGGGCGTGACGCCGTCGGTGTAGGTGAACCAGACCTCGTGGCCGCCCTCGGGGCGGGTCGTCAGCCCGCGGACCGAACCGAGACCGGGCAGCGGCACAGCCCCGCGCCGCTCCCCGGTCGCCAGGTCGTGGACGCCGATCTCGCCGACCGCGTGCCTGGTCCGGGAGACGAGGAGCACCGGCCCGGCGATCGCGAACTCGCCGATCACCGACTCGGTGTCCTCGCCCACCAGCTCGGACCAGTGCTCGGGGTCCGGCCGCGCGGGATCGGCCACGCACAGGCGGCCCCGGGGCGCGCCCAGCGTGGTGAGCAGGTACAGGCGGCCGTCGCGGCCGACGGCGGGAAGCGTCGCCACGCCCGCGTCCCGCTGGATCACCCGCAGGTCGGGACACTCGGGGGAGGAGGCCGACAGGTCGGCCAGCCACAGGTCGTTGCCGCCGCCCACGGCCGGCGCGGCGATCGTCAGCCAGCGCCCGTCGTGGTCGAGCCCGAGGCCGTACGAACGCTCCTCGCCCATGACGACGGCGTCGTCGTCGGCCGGGGTGCCGAGCCGGTGCAGGCGCACCTGGCGCGAGCGGACGTAGTAGAAGGACTTCCCGTCGGGCAGCCACGCCACGGGCGCGTACCGGCACCGGTCGATCGGGCCGTCCACCGTCCGCCGGGTGGCGACGTCCATGACCCGCAGTTCCGAGCGCTCGTCCCCGCTCCGGGAGAGCTGGTAGGCCAGCAGCCCGCCGTCCAGGCTCGGCTGCCAGTGGTCGAGCGTGGTCAGCCCGCTCGGGTCGAGCTCCGCCGGGTCGACCAGCGTCTCCTCCGCCCCGTCCGGACCGGCGCGGTAGAGGATCGCGTGCTCCTTCCCGGCCGCGTGGCGAAGGAAGAACCGGCTCTCGCCGCGCCAGGCCGGCGTGCCGGCGGACCCGGCGCCGGCCAGCGCCGCCACCCGCGAGCGCCACAGGTCACGGCCGGGCAGCGCGTCGGCGTGGGCGCGCCACAGCTCCTCCTGGGCCGCCGACCAGTCCCGCGTCTCCGGGGCGGCGGGGTCCTCCAGCCACCGGTACGGGTCGGGCACGGCACGGCCGTGCAGGTGGTCGACGACCGGCTGCCGCTCGGCGGGAGGGTAGATCATCGGGTTCCTCCGGTGGGGAGACCGTGGGCCCGGACCGGGGGGCCGGGCGCGAGAGGCGGTGGCCCGGCGGGGGAGGCCGGGGACGGCGGGGAGGCCGGGGACGAAGGGTCCCACCGCCCGGCCAGGTCGGCGTAGAGCGGGGAGGTGGCGAGCATCTCCTCGTGGGTGCCCGTCCGCACGCTGGTGCCGTCCATGACGAGGATCCGCCGGGCACGCAGGGCCGAGGTCAGCCGGTGGGCGATGACGACGAGCGTGCCGCCCCGCCTGGCGAACGCCTCCTCCGCGCGGGCCTCGGCCACCGGGTCCAGGTGACACGTCGCCTCGTCGAGGATGACCAGCCGGGCCGGGGCCAGGTAGGCGCGGGCCAAGGCGACGAGCTGGCGTTCGGCCGGGGAGAGCAGGTCGGGACGGACCTCGGCGGAAAGACCGCCCAGCCGCGCGACCAGGCCGGTCAGGCCGATCTCGGCCACCGCCTCGTCGACCGCCCCGGGCGAGGCGTCCCCGGCCAGGTAGACGAGGTTCTCCAGCAGGGAGCCGCGGAAGACGTAGGCCTCCTGGGGGATCAGCACCCGACCGGCGGGGTCGAGCCGTTCGGCCGGCACGCCGCACACCACGACCCGGCCGGACGAGGGCCGCAGCAGCCCGGTCAGCAGCGCGGCGAGCGTGGACTTGCCGATGCCGCTGGGACCCACGACGGCGACGTGGTCGCCCTCGGCCACCGACAGGTCCAGGCCGTCGATCACCGGCTCGGCGTGCGGCCCGTAGGCGAACGTCACGCCGCGCAGCTCGGCCCCGCCGTCCCGGGTGGCGGCCGCGACCCGGGCGCCCGCCCGCGCGGGCGGGTCGCCGTCGCGCAGCAGCCGGCCGAGCGCCACCCGCAGCCGGACCCCGTTGATCCCCAGCCCCTCCACGAGGTTGCCGAGCGCGGGCGCCAGGGACTGCGTGACGTAGGCCAGCGCGCCCAGGATCACCCCGGCGCCCGCGCCCTCGGAGATCAGCCAGGGGGTACCGGCCAGGATCAGCAGGATCGGCAACCGGCCGCCCACCGCCAGCGCCACCGTGCGCATCGCCGTCACCCGGGCCAGCGACCGGGCCGCGCGGGCCTGCCCGGCCACCTGGAGGCCGACCTCGTCGGCCATCCGGGCCTCGGCGCGGCAGGCGGTGATGTCCCGCAGCCCGCCCACCACGCCGGCCAGCGCCGTGGAGGTGCGCTCGTCGGCCAGGATGAAGTCCCGCTGCCGCCTGGCCAGGGCGCGCAGCGACAGCAGGAAGACGACGAGCCCGGCGACGAACGGCGGCAGCACCAGCACCAGCACCTGCGGGACGAGGGCCGCCAGCCCGAGCGCCACGCTCACCACGGTGAAGGCGAACGACCTGACCACCGTGACGACCGAGGCGAACGCGTCGCGGGCCAGCTCGACCTGGAGGTTGGAGCGCGCCACCGCCCCGGCCCCCGGACCGCGGCCGGAGGCGGCCGAGTGGCGCAACGCGTCGTCGACGACGTGCGCGAGCAGTTCCTCGCGGAACGGCTCCACGATCGCGGCGACGGTCAGCACGACCTGCCGCGCGCCGACCGCGGCCAGCAGCCACGCGCCGCCGAGCAGGGCCAGCCAGGCGAAACCGGTCCCGGGCCGCCCCGCGCCGAAGCCCTCGTCGATGGCCCGCGCGATGGCCAGGCCGATGACCAGGGAGGGCGCGGTCTCCGCGACCGACCAGCCCGCCAGCCTGACCAGCTGGTACGGGTCCCTGAGGAGCGCCCGCCGGAGCGGCCGGTCCACGGCGCCCCCGCCCGCCGCGGGGCCCCCTCCCCCCACCGAGCCCGCGCCCCCCACGGCGCCCCCACCCCTCACGGAGTCGTCGCCCTTCATGGGGCCTCCGCCTGGAAGACGGCGCGGTAGGCCGGATCGGCCCACAGGGAGCGGTGGTCGGCGAAGGCGCGCACCCGGCCGTCGTCCAGCCAGATCACCCGGTCGGCCGCCGCCGCGGTCGCCGCCCGGTGGGTCACGATCAGCCGCGTCCGGTCGCGCAGCTCCCCGGAGAGCGCCCGGGCGACCTGGCGCTCGGTGACGGTGTCCAGGCTGGAGGTCGCGTCGTCCAGGACGAGCAGGCGCCGTCCCTGCGCGAAGGCGCGGGCCAGGCCGAGCCGCTGCCGCTCCCCGCCGGACATGGGCGCCTCCTCCAGCGGCGTGTCGTACCCCAGCGGGAGCCGCCGGACGAAGGCGTCGGCACGGGCCGCCCGCGCCGCCGCCCGCACGACCTCGTCCCGCCCGGAGGCGCACCGGGGATCGCGGCCGGAACCGGAAGGGGAGCCGGGGACGGACGCGGACGCGGGGGCGTCGTCGGCGCCCAGGGCGACGGTGCCGCCCACGGTCCCGCCGAGCAGCACCGGGCGCTCGAAGGCGTACCCCACGGCCGCGCGCAGCGCCTCGCTGGAGAGCTCGGACAGCGGTACGCCGTCCAGGCGGACCGTACCGCGGTCGGGGTCCGTCAGGCGTCCGGCGACCGCGGCGAGCAGCGACTTGCCGGCGCCGGAGCGGCCGACCACGGCCACCGCCCGCCCGCCGGGAACGACGAGGTCGACGCCTCGCAGGACGCCCGCGTCGACGCCGTCGAACTCCAGCGCGCCGGGCCCGGGAGGCAGCGCCCGGGCGCCGTAGGCCCGGGGCGCCTCGGCGAGCAGCTCCCCCACCCGCACCGCGGCCGCCCGCGCCCTTGCCAGGCGGCCGACATGTCCCAGCGCCGAGCCCAGGCCCGCGCCGAGCACGACGTAGCGGGCGGCGGCGTACAGCTCACCGGCCGAGAGGTCCCCGGCGGCCAGGCGCAGCCCGCCCACCCCGAGGACGGCGACCTCCAGCAGCGGGACCACGGCCCCGGCCTGCACGCCGGCCCGCGCGTTGACCCGCCACATCTCCATGGCGTGCCTGCGCAGCAGGGGCAGGGCGGTCAGCACCCGCGCCCGCTCCTGGTCGGCGGTGCCGGCGGCGGCGATCGTACGGGCCCCGGCCAGGGCGTCGACCAGGCGGGCGGCGATGTCGCCCTGCGCCGCCTGGTACTCACCGGCCACGGTGGTGCTCGCGCCGAGGAAGGCGCGCAGGACGAGCGCGATGAGGACGAGCCCGGCGACCAGCGTCACGGTCAGCAGGGGATCGATGAGGGTGAGGGCCACCACGGCGCCCGCGGTCGGGATGACCAGCGCCACCGCGGTGACGACCGCCTCGGGGGCACGCCCGATCTCCTCGGTGTTCAGGCCCATCCTGGTCACCAGCTCGCCCTCGGGGAACCGGCGGGTCATCGCCGGCCCCACGCCGAGGACGTTGCGCACCACCCGGGCCTTGAGCCAGGCCGACGCGCGCGCCCCGCTCGATCCCGAGGCCCACACCTCGAAGGCGTCGCAGACGACGCCCAGCACCACGACGCCGACGCAGGCGCCGAGCCAGGCCGCCACGTCGCCGGCCTCCCCCCGCGCGCCGGCCACCAGCTCGTCGACCGTCCCGCCCAGCAACAGCGGGAGCGCGAGCTGGGCGAACGCCCCCAGGACGGAGACGATCGCGAGCACGGCCAGCCACGGCCCGCCCCGCCGCACGGTCTCGGCCACCAGCCGGTCCGCTGCCCGCACGGGTCCTCCTCCCTCCGGGAACGAGCGTGCCCGGGACGGCCGCCGTCGCTGGCCGTCCCGGGCACCGGATCTCACTAGTGGCAGAGGACCAGGCTCAGGTTGCTGGGCTTGGCCGACTCGCAGCCCAGG
>NZ_JBFABE010000021.1:0-27702 GCF_040640155.1 Streptosporangium sp. NPDC023615 | reverse complement strand
GCTGGGCTTGGCCGACTCGCAGCCCAGGACCGTGAGGGTGCTGCCGCCGCCGCCGCCGTGGCCGCCGGTGGGGGCCTCGAGGGACTGCAGGTCGAGAAGGACCATGGGAATCGCTCCGTTTCTGGGTTTTTTCGAGATGGGGTGGAGAGGGTGGACTAGTGGCAGAGGACCAGGCTCAGGTTGCTGGGCTTGGCCGACTCGCAGCCCAGGACCGTGAGGGTGCTGCCGCCGCCGCCGTGGCCGCCGGTGGGGGCCTCGAGGGACTGCAGGTCGAGAAGGACCATGGGAATCGCTCCGTTTCTGGGTTTTTTCGAGGTGAGGTGGAGAGGGTGGACTAGTGGCAGAGGACCAGGCTCAGGTTGCTGGGCTTGGCGGACTCGCAACCGAGGACGGTCAGCGTGCTGCCGCCACCGCCACCACCGCCGCCGGTGGGGGCCTCGAGGGACTGCAGGTCGAGAAGGACCATTTCTTTACACCTCCTTCGCTGTGTCGCAGGGGCCAAACCGCCCGGCGGTTCCGTGCGCGGACGCCCCTGCCAGGTCGTTCGTCTCGCCGGGCGGTTCGATGAAGGGGAGGAACACCGGCCGGTCGTGCAGCACGGCGCTCATCGCGAACAGGACTCCGGCCGTGCCGGTCGCGAAGTCCATGGAGAGCCTGAGCAACTGGTTGCCGGGGAAGGCCAGCCCGCCGCCGTAGGGCAGCGCGTGCCAGTCCAGCCCGCGGAGTTGCTCGGCCAGGTAGGGGTGGTCGTCAGGGGCGGAGGCGAAGTCGCGCGGCTCGGGGCCCAGCCCCCAGCCGAGGGCGCCGATCATGCCGCTCCGGCCGGCGAACAGGCCGGACTGCACGAAGTACCGCCCCCGGGTGACGAGCCGGCAGCCGTCCAGCGCGGCGCGGAAGGCCTCGTCGTCGCGGTGGGCAAGGTAGCGGGCGAGGACCACGCCGATGCCCACCGACCCCTCGTCCAGGTAGGGCAGCGTGCGCCAGCCCTGGTTCACCTGAAGGGTCCCGTCCTCGCCGGTGGAGCAGCGCCGCAGGTCCTGGCGGAGCGCGACGGCGGCCCGTTCGAGCAGGGAGGGGTCGCCGGTGCGCTCGTAGGCGCGCAGGAACAGCAGGGCGGGTCCGGAGGAGCCGTACATCAGCCCCGCGCGGGCGTTGCCGCCCCCGCTGATCTCGGGTACGTCGTCGGGGCCGCCCAGCCGGTCGGAGCAGATGTCGGCGATCTTCATGGCCAGGTCGCCGAAGGCCCGCTCGCCGGTGGTGCCGTCCAGGTGCAGGAGGTTCAGGCCCATGCCGGCCAGGCCGCCGAAGAGCCCCAGCTCGAGCGACTCCCACTTCTCACGCAGGCACAGGTCCACCGTGTCGATCGCGTCCTGGCGGTGCCCGAGCAGGTCGAGGACGTAGGCCACGCCGTGCAGCCCGTCGTAGAACCCGACCCCGGTGCCGGGGGCGGGGGCCAGCGCCCTGGCGCGCAGCCAGTCCTCGTACGCGGGAAGCCGCTCGGCGCCCGTCCTCTCCAGCGCGTACAGCACGCCCGCCGCGCCGTAGGCGAGGTTCACGCCCCCGCCGGGCTGGAACTGGGCGACGTCGCCGGGGAAGAGCCGGTCGTCCCGCTCCGGGGTGGCGCTCGCCAGGATGGCGCGGGTCATCGCCTCCCGGAGCGCGGGCCAGCCGTCGGCGCCCGGTCTCGGGACCGGCGTGACCGCCGCCGGCTCGGGGCCCGTGATGGTCCGGACCGCCTCGTCGATCACCTCGGCCGGCACCGGGAAGGTCTCACGGATCATCCTGGCCAGGTCGACGACCTTCGCGCGGTCCAGCGACAGCATGATCGTGAGCTGGGGGGCGAACAGGCCCAGGCACAGGCACGCCATGGCGTAGAGGTCGACATCGACGCCCTGGCGCCCGGCCGGCGCGCTGAACGCCGGGTGGGCGAGCGCCGCCCGGCCGCGGTCGGCGGTCAGCGTGGCCACCTCGTAGTCGATCAGCACCAGGCGGCCGTCCTCGGTCACCAGGATGTTGTTCGGGTGAAGGTCGCCGAAGACCACCCCGCGCTCGTGCAGGGACTCCACGGCCCGGCGCACCTTGGGAAGAATGTCGAGCACCCAGGCGGTGTACTCGGCGACGGTCTCCTCGTCGCAGGTCGCCCTGGTCAGCGGGTACTGGTGCACGAGCTTGCGCTGCAGCGGGTTGCCGTCGACGAACTCCTCGACCAGGAAGTGGTGGCCGCCCAGGGTGAAGTAGTCGATCAGCGCGGGCACCGCCTCCAGCCCGGCCAGGCGCTCCAGCATGTCGCGCTCGTGGGCGAGCCGCGCCACGGCGTCCCGGCCGGCGGCGTCCAGCCCGGCGTGCGGGCGGGCCTCCTTGAGCACGACCCGCTCCCCGGTGCGCACGTCCTCGCCGAGGTAGACGCCCCCGCCGTTGGAGAACTGCAGGACGCTCTCGACCCGGTAGGGCAGCCCCTCGGTGGTGACCGCGTTGCGGGCGGCCAGGTGCGGTTCGAGGAAGGCGGGCAGCGTCACCCAGGACGGCACGCCGAAGGAGGGCTCGCGCACGTCCGGGACCAGGCGCCCCTCGCCGTCCTCGATGGCCAGCACCAGCTCGCCGTTGTCGGCCAGGCAGCGCCGCCCGGCGAAACCCCCGTACCGGACGAAGAGCGGGCCGTCGCCGTAGCGGAGGTCGCTGAGGATGTACGGCCCCTCGACGCCCCTGAGCAGCTCGTCGAGCTCCTTGAGCGTGAGCTCGAGCTGCGCCTCGTCCACCGGGTAGATCGTCACGAGTTTGCCGCTGGCGCCGCGGGGGGCGGCCTTGGAGTTCAGCATGGTCATGACCGGCAGGCTGCGGAGGAACTTGAAGGCGATCCCGCGGGGGACGCAGTACTCCCAGACCGCCTCCATGGCGCGCTCGGCGTCCTCGACGCGGGCCGAGACGTGGATCTTCCAGCCCTGGAAGGGCGTACGGCCGTTCAGCGGCGCGTAGTGCATCCAGGTGTCGGTCGCCTGGTGCTGCCAGCCCTCGGGCACCTCCCGGTTCGCGAGCGCGAAGTCGGGGTGCTCTCCCCGGTGGCCGTCGAGCGTGTCGTAGAAAAGCGGGTCCGCCAGGCAATAAAGTTCATACTGGTCATCCACGGCATTCTCCCCTGCTGTCTTCCAGAAGAGAGAATTACGGATAACCCGAGAAACCACCAGTTACAAAGTGAACCACTCGCATATGCGAAACTCACACATCCGACCGTGACGGTGTGCGCTACCTGCACTTTCGCGAGGGACGTGAAGGTTATTCGGAAAAACTACCAGGAAGCTCGGCTATCAGGGTGAACCACCCGTCTTTGCCGCCGGTAGCCCGCACGGTGCCGCCCAGCTCCTCCAGGCGGTGGCGCAGGTTGCCCACGCCGCTGCCGGGCGGGAACGCCTCCCGCCGGGGGGCGCCGTCGTTGACGAGGGTCAGGCGCAGCCTCCCGCGCTGCTCCACCAGCTCGATGGCGCACCGTGTCACCCGGCTGTGGCGCAGCATGTTCGTCACGCCCTCGCGGACCACCGCGCCCAGCGCCGCGCTCACGGGGCCGGGCAGGCCGTCCACGTCCACCCGTACCGAGCAGTAGGCCCCGAAGCCCTCCATCAGCACCTTCGCCCGCGCGGCCTCACCGGGGAAGGAGAGCCGGCGGCCCGCGGCCGAGATGTTCCGCACCGCGTGCGCGGCCTGCCGCACCGCCCGCAGCACCTCTTCGAGGTCCTCGCGCAGGGGCCCGTCGCCGGCCGCCCGGCGATGGGCCAGCTCCCCCTTGATCGCGGCCAGCCAGAGCCAGTGCCCGACGAGGTCGTGCATGTCGCGGGCGAACCCCTCGTAGGCGCGGGAGAGCGCCCGCTCCCGTTCGAGGCGCAGCCGCCTGACACGCAGGGCGAGGGCCGAGGTGACGCCCAGCGAGACCAGAAGCACACCCGCCCCGGCCGCTCCGACGAGACAGGCGGGATGCGACATCGAGCGCCTCTCCAAAGGAAACGATATTCCCGATAATAAACGTGAGGAAATGCCCGGGTGTTCGATCGGGGCGTACGGTTACACGGTGTAACGGTCTTAGGGTTAAGTGTCTGATAATTACCCAAACATCATGATATGAATCGCATACTCAGACGAATCGGGTAAGCGGACGTGTCGTCGTGCCGGGCCCTCGCCCCGAGGGGGCACCCGGTGCGCCGCTCCCAGGCCCGCCTTCCCCGGTATCCCGCTCCCGGCACGCCCCCGCCCGCCCGTCGGCCCGCCGGGCGACCGCCCGTCCCGGCCGACCCCTCGAAGCCACGGCACGGCAGTCGCCGGTCACCGTGGGTGATCGTGGCCGGCCGTGAATTCCTCCGCGCCGCTGGCGATTCCGGCCACTCCCGCGTGTCGTCGTGAGAGGGGGAGCTGCCCGCGAGCCCGCGGGAGGTGTGGGAGGCGCTCACGCTCCACACCTCCGGCTGGTACTGGGAGATCGACTACGAGCCCCGGGCCGGAGGGGCCGAGCGGGGACTGACCGGCAGGGGCGGCGTGGTGAGCGTCTGGGAACCGCCACGGCACCTCACCACGCGGACCCCGCCGGAGGCCGACGAGTTCAACGAGCTGGACTACCGGCTCCGGCACACCCCGGCCGGCACCCTGCTGAACCTCACCCACCGGGGCGTCGTCACGGGCGACCACGACACGCGGCTCGCGGAGCTCGACGCGTGCCGGCGGCACACCGAGCTCTACTACCATTCCTTCGGCGAGTACCTGCGCCACTTCCCCGGGCGACTACGCGGCGCCCGCCTTCCTCGGGGTGCGGTCCGCCGACGCGCTCCACCGTTTCTTCGGAAGGGACGCGTGGGGATGGCCGGTCGGGGTGGCGCACCACCTGTTCGCCGGGGACGCGGACGCGGGGACCGCTCGGCGGCGGTGGGCCGCGTGGCTGAACGGTGTGTTCACGAACGAGCGGGAGGCGTGATGGCCAGGTACACGGTGCTCATCTACGAGCGGGAGACCTCCGGGGGCGTGGCCGACATCCCGCCGGAGGTCATGCGCGCCCACGAGGAGCTGCCCGCGCGGATCGCCGGGCTGGGGGGCCGGATCGTCGCCGGACTGGCGCTGGAACAGCCCGGCACGGCGACCTCCGTCCGCGGCGGCCTGGTGACGGACGGTCCCTTCATCGAGACCAAGGAGGCCCTGGCCGGGGTCTTCGTCCTGGAGGCGCGCGACCTCGACCACGCGCTGGAACTGGCGAGGCTGACGCCGGTCGTCGACGGCGGCGTCGAGGTCAGGCCGCTGATCGGCTTCGACGTCCTGGAGCAGGGGAACTGAACGCCGCCGAACGGGCGGCCGCCGCGGTCGCCGACGCGCACCGTCGCGAGTGGGCCTACGTGCTCGCCGCGACGGTGCGGGTGACCCGCGACATCGACGCCGCGGAGGAGGCCGTGCAGGACGCCTGCGTCCAGGCCCTGCGGACCTGGCCGCGCGACGGCGTGCCCGGCAACCCCGGCGCCTGGCTGACCACGGTCGCGCGGCGGAACGCGCTCAACACCATCCGCCGCAGGCGGACGCTGGAGACGAAGCTGCCCCTGCTGCTCGGGCCCGACGACACCGGCGCGCCCTCGGGCGCGGACCTCGTCCGCGACGAGCTGACCGGGCGGGCGCTCGACCTGGCGCGCACACTGAGGCTCCTGCTGCCCGCCGACCGTGAGGTGGCCGGGCTGCTGGCGCTGCTGCTCGCCCAGCACGCGCGCCGCGCCGGGCGGACCGACGCCCGCGGCCGGCTGCTCCGCCTCGCCGAGCAGGACCGCTCGGCCTGGGACCGCGACATGATCGCCGAGGCCGACCGGCTCGTGGTCGGGGCGCTCACCGCCGGGCCACCGGGCCGCTTCACCCTGCAGGCCGCGATCGCGGCGCTGCACGCCCAGGCCCCCGGCTACGCCGAGACCGACTGGCCGCATATCCTGACCCTGTACGACGAGCTGCTGCGGATCTGGCCCTCACCCGTCGTGGCGCTGAACCGCGCGGTGGCGACGTCGATGGTGCACGGCCCCGAGGCCGCGCTGGCCGAGGTCGAGGCGCTCGAACGACAGGGACGGCTGGCCGGGTACCTCTACCTGCACGCGACCAAGGCCGACCTGCTGCACCGCCTCGGCCGCGACGCCGCGGCGGTGCGGGCCTACCGGGCGGCCCTGGCGCTCAGCGACAACGCCGCCGAGCAGGAGTTCCTCACCGGACGCATCGGGCCGGCCGGGGACGGAACCGCTCAGAGCGGCGCGAACGCCGGGGGGAGCAGCAGGTAGGCCCCGCCCACCAGGCACGCGCCCGCCACCACCAGGAACAGGAACACCCACAGTCCGCCGGGCAGGAACGTCAGCCGGGCGAGCTGGTCGGCGTCGGAGTCGGGCGCGCGGCCGCGACGGCGCTTGCCCTGCAGCTCCACGATCGGCCGCACGCCGCCCAGCAGCAGGAACCACACGGCCAGGTAGGCCATGATCGCGTCCATGTCGGGCGCGGCGTACCAGGTGAAGGCGGCGATGGCGCCGCCGGTGACCAGCAGGCTCACCACGCCGAACAGGTTGCGGATCAGCAGCAGCATGCAGAACAGCAGCCCGATCACGGCCGTGATCAGCACCGCCACGTAACCGGAGGCGGTCAGCCAGGCCCCGCCCAGCCCCAGCAGGGAGGGGGCGACGTACCCGGCGGCGGCGGTCAGGATCATGCCGGGCCCGCGCGGCTTCCCCCTGGTGAGGGTCACGCCCGAGGTGTCGGAGTGCAGCCGGATCCCCTCCAGCTTGCGCCGGGTGAGCAGTGCCACCAGCGCGTGCCCGCCCTCGTGGGCGATGGTGATCAGCCCCCGTGACAACTGCCAGGAGGTGGACCACGACACCACGCCCAGGGCCGCCAGCGCCGACAGCAGCACCACCCACAGGGGCGGCCCGGAACGGGCCGTGGTCAGGGTCACCCAGACGTCGGACAACGCTCACCTCTCCTTCACGGCACGGGAGCAAAGCGTCCCACGTCCGACGGTACGGCGACGACAAAGCCGGGCCGCGCCGAACATGATTCCGGCTCTCCGGGCGCCGCCGGGGTCTCGGCCCCCGCGCACACTACACTCGGTCCGCAGGACATTGACGGTCGGGAGAGACTCGTGAACGATCGGAACGTCGCCCTCATCGACACGTTCTACGACGCCTTCGCGCGCCGCGACGCCGACGCGATGGAGCGCTGCTACCACCCCGACGTCACCTTCGGCGACCCCGTCTTCCAGGAGCTCGAAGGGCGCGACAGGGTCATGGGGATGTGGCGGATGCTGCTCGGGAGCAGCGCCGATCTCAGCGTGACCGTCCGCGACGTCACCGCCCGCGACCACGAGGGCGCCGCGCACTGGACCGCCCGCTACACCTTCGCCAGGACGGGCAGGAAGGTCGTCAACGAGATCGACGCCCAGTTCCGCTTCGAGGACGGCCTGATCGTCCGCCACCACGACGACTTCGACCTCAAACGCTGGTCCAAGATGGCGATGGGCAGGCCGGTCGGGATCGTTCTCGGCTGGACCCCTATGCTCAGGGCGAGAATCCGCAGCACGGCCATGCAGTCACTGCAGGAGTTCATGAGCGCACGATGAGGAGAGACGTGTGACCGACCGGCGACGAAGGGGCCTGCGGAGCCTGGTGCGCGGTCGTTCCAGCACCGCCCGGGACTCCCCGGAGCGGTCGATGGACCCCAGGTTCGCCGGGAACGAGCCGCCCCCGCCCCGCTCGCGCGTCATCGACAACGCGATCTACGTCGGAGGGCGCCGCGAGGCCACCCCCGGATCGCTGCCCGAGGCGTTCGAGCGCCTGAAGAACACCCCCGACGGCATGGCCTGGATCGGCTTCTACCGGCCCGAGGACGGGGTCATCCTCAACGTCGCCGAGGAGTTCGACCTGCACGAGCTCGCCGTCGAGGACGCGATCGTCGCCCACCAGCGGCCCAAGGCCGACCGCTACGGCGACACGCTCTTCGTGGTGCTCCGCCCGGCGCGCTACCTCGACGAGACCGAGGAGGTCGACTTCGGCGAACTGCACGTCTTCGTCGGCCCGAACTTCGTGATCACCGTGCGGCACAGCGAGGCCCCCGACCTGTCCCAGGTCCGCCGGCGGATGCAGCAGGACCCCGACCTGCTCGCCCAGGGGCCGCAGGCCGTGCTCTACGCCATCCTGGACGCGGTCGTGGACGGGTACGCCCCCGTCGTCGCGGGCCTGCAGAACGACATCGACGAGATCGAGGTCCAGGTCTTCGGCAACGAGCCCGGCGTCTCGCGGCGCATCTACGAGCTGTCCCGCGAGGTGATCGAGTTCCAGCGGGCCACCCAGCCGCTCCTCGGCATGATCGAGGGGTTCATCGCGGGCGCCGCCAAGTACGGGGTGGACCAGGAACTGCAGCGCTACCTGCGGGACGTGGCCGACCACACGATCACCGTCGCGGAGCGGGTCGGCGGGTTCCGCCAGATGCTCCACGACATCCTGGTGGTCAACTCCACCATGGTCGCCCAGGCCCAGAACGAGCACATGACGAACCTCACCGAGGCGAGCAACGCCCAGAACGAGGAGGTCAAGCGGATCTCCGCCTGGGCCGCGATCCTGTTCGCCCCCACCCTCGTCGGCACCATCTACGGCATGAACTTCGACGTCATGCCCGAGACGCACTGGACCTGGGGTTACCCGTTCGCGGTCCTGATGATGGCGGGCGTCTGCCTCACGCTGTACGTGGTGTTCAAACGCCGCGACTGGCTCTGACCCGCGTCCTTCCCGGGGGCCGGCGCACGCGCCCGTGCCCGCCTCCCGTGTCCTCGGCCCCGGGGTCCGGACGGAGGCTCAGGGACGGGTGAGATGGACCTCCGCCCAGGCCAGGTCGAGCGCCAGCAGGGTCTCCCGGGTCGGGACGCCGTCGTCGTCCCATCCGGTGAGCCTGTAGTACAGCCGTAGCGCCGCGGCGAAGGCGTCCTCGTCGAGCAGGACCCCCGCGTGGCGCCCGGCGTCGACGGGCTCCTCGTGGAAGCGCCGGGGCAGGGCGTCGTCGGCGGCGCTCAGGCCCTCGCGCAGGTTGTAGACGCGCATGAGCTGCCAGCGTCGCCTGCCCCAGACGAACAGCTCGCCGTCGCTCGTCCGCCAGCCGGTGACCGCGCCCACCAGGCGCGCGATGCCCGGCAGGTCCAGCTCGCGGACCGGGGGGCCGGCGAAGAGCGACAGGCAGGGCGCACGGGCTCCCTTCCCAGCGCCACCGCCTCCAGGAACCCGACGAGCGCGGGCGTGTCCCCGAAGGCCGGCGGCGGCACACCGAGACGGCGCTCGTCCAGGAACCCCCGCTCGGCTGCCTCGCAGACGAACGACACGGTGAAGGCCGGCGAGACGGGGTCGACCCCCCACAGGTGACAGCGGGCGTTGAGGTCGAGGAGGGTCACCGTGTCGACGGCGAGTTCCGGACACCGGCGAGCCGGGAGGCGGGCACGGTAGGCCCGTGAGGGAGTACGCCCCGTCCCGATCTCACGCCTCCTCCCCGCCGGTCAGGTCGCGCACGCGACGCAGCAGTGCCGCCCGGCGGGCGTGAGCGCGCACGGCCAGCACCGACGCCGCCCCGACGAACAGACCCCCGGTCGCCAGTACGAGGACCGGACCCGTCCCCCGCTGGAGGGCGACGACGGTCGTGAGCGCGGTGACGGACGTCGAGGCCGCCAGAGCGATCCAGGCGGCGATCACCTGCTCGGCGGCGAACAGCGGCACCCTGTTCCTCAGGAGCCATCCTCCGTAGCCGGCCCAGGCAAGGCAGAAAACGGTCAACAGGGTGAACGCCAGGTGCGTGCGGCCGGGCAGCGGACCCGGCTCGGACGACCACAGCGCGACCACGAACACCGTGCCGGACAGCCCGGCCAGCAGCGCCGTCACCGCCCGGACCCGCATTCCCGGCGACAGCGCCGGTGTCAGCCGCTCGATCGTCTCCCGCGCCGACAGGCGCGGCTCCTCCTCGGTCATGACCGGTGTCCCTTCTCGCGCAGGTGTTCTCGGAGCATTCGACGGGCACGGTTGAGCCGGGACTTCACCGTGCCGACGGGGACCTGGCAGATCCGCGCGCAGTCCTCCACCGCCAGGTCCTCCAGGTAGAACAGGACGAGGATCTCCCGTTCCGGCACCGGCAGGCCCGACAGCGCGTCCACCAGCCCGGCGCGATCCACCATGGCCTCGACCGGGTCCTCGACGAGCACGTCGTCCGCCATGAGGTCCTCCCGCGCCCGGGCGTACTCGCCGCGCAGGCGGTCGCTCACCGACCGCCGGGCGATCGTGAACAGCCATGGCGCGAACCGGCCGGGTTCTCGCAGCCGGGGCAGGCCACGGACCACGGCCAGCCAGATCTCCTGGGTCACGTCGTCGGCCCGTTCGGCGTCGAGCATGCGGCGCACGTACGTCCACACCGGCACTCGCCAGCGGGCCACCAGCTCGGCCAGGGCCGCGCGTTCGCCCAGCTGCGCGCGCACCACCAGCAGCTCATCGTTCATCTCGCCCTCCCGTTCCCCTGCACAGTCGGGCGGGAGGCCGATCAGGTTCACCAGCCACGAGACCATCACGCGGAACGGGGCCCGGGAACGAGCGGGGGGAACCCGCCGGGGTCGTCCTGCGGCGCAGCGGTCCGATCACGGTGGCGGCGAACGGCACGGCATCCGCGATGACGAACCCGGACGTGATCCACTTCCCGGCCGGGACGTCCGAGATACCCCTACGCGTGCGGGCGCGAACCGGTATGACCCGGCGCGACCATGAGGCCGCCGTCCTGTGCCGCCGAGTCCGAGTCCGAGGACGCCTCGGTCGGCGGAAAGGTGCCCCCGAGCCCCTCCGCGGCCCTGGTGATCGCGGCGGCGTGTTCGTCGGCGGTCATGCCGCGGTCGGGGACGTGCCGGTTGAGGTCGTACTGATCGTCGGCCCAGCGTCGGTAGTCCCGCCGAACGGTCGGCTCGTCGGAGTCGGTGACGCGGGCGATGTCGGCCCAGGTGACCCCGGCCAGCAGCGCGTGGTGGACGTTGGAGGGGTGGCGCACGGTGCGCGCGATGCTCTCCGCCAGTGCCAGCAACTCGAGGTGCTCGGCGACGGTGAGCGGAGGCCGCTCATCGGCTCCGTGCCGGGCCGGGTCGTAGATCCCCCGGGCCACCAGCTCGATCCGGGCACGGGACGACGCGCTCTTGGCGGCCAGCTCGTCGTAGCGCTCCAGTTGCCGGCCGACGGGCATGTCGTAGCGGGCGTCGTGCCAGGCGGCACCGTGCTCGGGCATGGTCATGACGACTTCTCCAAGGGGGTTGGCGATCATGGGGTTCCGGCCGTTTCCGTTCCTCGCCGAAGGAGCCGTCCGCCCGATGTCCGCGGGACCGCGACGGACGGCGCTCGCGACCGATGAACCGGAAGGTGCCCGGCGAGCCGGGTCATGAGTTCGCGTGCGTCCTGAAACGCTCGTGAGCGCTCTGCCTGGAGATCCCCATCGCCTCCCCGACCTGTGCCCAGGAGGCACCGGCCTCCCGCGCCCCGGTGACGGCCTGGTCGAGCAGGGCGCGCTGCAGGTTCTCCAGCCGGGACAGCAGGGTGAGGGCGGCGAGCGGACGCTCGGCGGCCAGACCGGCGATCCGTTCGCACAGGAGGTTCGCCTTCACCACCAGCTCGGCAGGCGGTGCGGCGGCGCTCAGCGGGGCGGCGTGCCGGCTCCACCACCGGTACTCGGTCTCCTTGGCCCCTTCCGGCGTGGCTGGGAAGCGGCGCCGATCGTTCCAGCCGCAGGAACACGCGGCTTGGTAGCCGACGAAGGTCCTGGTGAAGGCGCTGGCGGACGCGGCCACCTCGCCGGTGGGGAGCACCGGGGCGGCGAACCCCTCGTGGTCGGGAATGTCCGGGAACGCGAACGTCATGACTGTCAGGGTACCCTGACAGTCTTCCGTGGGTCGCGAACGCCGTCACGAGGGCTCGTAGGCGCTTCCCACGACGAACCGGCGTCGCTCGACGCGTGCTTCCGGGACAGGGGGCGCGTCGCGACCGGCGTCGGCGGGCTCCCGGGGCCGGTCGCGCCACCGGTTCCCCGCCGTCTGACATCCCGGCCGGTGGGGCTGCCACCACAGCGGGGTCCGCCCGGAGACCGGGTCCCACGGACCGCGGGACCCGGCCGTCCGATCAGCCGAGCCTGGTCAGGATCAGGTCCAGCTTGCCCTCCATGGAGTCCATTCGCGTGTTCACGGAGGCCATGTCGCCCTGCATGGACGTGATGTCGCCCTGCATGGACGTGATGTCGCCCTGCAGGGTGTCCATCCGGGCGTTCATGGAGCTCATGGCGCCCTCCATGGAGTCCATGCGTCCTTCCATGGCGCCCATGCGGACCTCCAGGCCGTCGACCTTGGCCTCCAGGCCGTCGACCTTGACGGACAGCGCGGAGAGATCCTCCCTGGTGGCCATCCTGTTCATGATCTCTTCGAACATCGGCGAGGTGTACGTCATGACCTCCTCGCGGATGATCGTGGGAAGATCGCTCAGGGTCTCCTTGATGTCGGCCAGGTCGGAACCCGTCCGGAAGGCCCACGCCTCCAGGTCCGCCACGCGCTGACCGGTGCTTTTGATCGCCACGTCGGGCATGTTACCTCCTGATCAGGGGGATATGGAGGGATGACCGTCGCCGGATCAGGGCCATGCTCCGTAACGACGCGTTATGGATTGAACACGTTCCGCGAGTGCGGCGGGGTGGTTTTCGGAGATCCCGGCCGAGATTCCGATCGGGAGGCCGGAGCGGCTCCGACGGCCCCGTGCGCGGGCCGGCCGGGCGGCTCGCGGGCGGCCGGGCGGTCGATCGGTCGGATGGACGGGTGGATCAGCCGAGCAGCTTGCGGGCGGCCGTCTCGATCTCGTCCTCCGACAGCAGCACGTGCCCGGCGGCCTCTCCCAGCGGGACGAAGCTGTCACAGGAGGTCACCCGGGCGATCCTGCCGGTGAACCCCGCGTCGAGCAGCTCGGCGACGATGCCCTCCGAGACGCCTCCGGTGCGGCGGGTCTCGTCGGCGATCAGTACCCTGCCCGTCAGGTCGGCGGCCCGCATCAGATCCTCCACCGGCAGGGGGGAGAGCCAGCGCAGGTCCAGGACCCGGCAGCCGTACCCCTCGGCGGTGAGCCTGACCGCGGCGCGCAGGCTCATCCGCAGGCCGTTGCCGAAGGTGATGATCGTCAGGTCGCGGCCGTCACCGTAGCTGCGGGCGCGGCCGATCGGGACGTGCGTCTCCGCCCAGCGGGCCGGGGGGACGTAGGAGGAGAGCCATCCGCCGTCGCCGTCCTCGAACATGTCGCGGGTGTTGTACAGGGCGATGGGTTCCAGGAAGACGCAGACGCTGCCGTCGGCGCGGGCGGCGGCCAGGCAGGTGCGCAGCATCGAGGCGGCGTCGTCGGGGCGGGCCGGGGAGGCCACCACCAGACCGGGGATGTCGCGCAGCGCGGCCACGGAGTTGTCGTTGTGGAAGTGGCCGCCGAACCCCTTCTGGTAGGCGTACGAGGCGACCCGCACCACCATCGGGTTGCGGAAGGCGCCGCGTGAGAAGAACGAGAGGGTCGCGGCCTCGCCGCGGATCTGGTCCAGGGCGTTGTGCAGGTAGGCCAGGTACTGGATCTCGGGCACCGGCAGCAGGCCGGAGACCCCCGACCCGAGCGCCAGGCCGAGCACCGCCTGCTCGTCGAGGTGGGTGTCGAAGACCCGGCCGAGCCCGAAGCGCTTCTGCAGGCCGCGGGTGACGCCGTAGACACCGCCCTTGCGCGCCACGTCCTCCCCGAAGACCAGCGTGTCGGGGTGGGCCGTCAGCGTGTCGACGAGGGTGCGGTTGACCGTCTGGGAGAAGGTCAGCGGCCCCTCCTGCTCGGGGAGCCTGCCGCCGAACGCCCTCTCCCTGGCCTCCGGTGCCGCGGCCGTCGCGCTCGTCGCGGCGACGGCCGAGGGGGTGCGCGGGGCCAGCGGCGCGACGATGTCGGCGGCGGAGGTCAGGCGCGGGCGCCGCGAGCTCTCCATGGCCATCTTGAACAGGTGCTCGCGGGTCGTCTCGTAGTGGAGCAGCAGCTCGTCGGGGGTGGCCAGCCCCGCCGCGACGAGCAGCCCGGCGGTGATGACGAGCGGGTCGCGCGCCAGGTCGGCGTCGATCTCCCGCTTGTTCCGGTACGACAGCTCCACGTCCGAGCCGGCGTGGCCCATCAGCCGGACGGTGGCGACGCGCAGCAGGGCGGGGGAGCGGGTCCGGCGTACGTGGTCCACCGCGGCCAGGGCGACGTCGTGGACGTCGGCCAGGTCGCAGCCGTCGGCCTCGAAGTACTCGATCGCCGGGTGGCGGGCGGCCTGGACCCAGCCCTCCGGGGTGCGCACGCTCACCCCCAGCCCGTTGTCCTCGCAGACGAACAGCACCGGCAGCGCCAGTCTCTGGTACGCGCCGTAGGCGGCGGTGTTGATGCCGGTCAACGCGCTGGCGTGGTTCATCGAGGCGTCGCCGAGGCTGCACACGGCGATCGCGTCGGCCGGCCACCGTCCCGGCAGGCCGAGCTGGCGGGCACGTTCGATGGCGAAGGCCACGCCCACCGCGCGCGGCAGGTGGCTGGCGATCGTGGAGGTCTGCGGGATCACCGCCAGGTCGGGGTGGCCGAAGACCTTGTGCCGCCCGCCCGCCATCGGCTCCTCGGCCGAGGCGGTCAGGCCGAGCAGCACGTCGCGCAGCCCCTCCTCGGGCAGCCTTCCGGCCATCGCCGAGCGGGCGAGGTAGAAGGCGCCGGAGCGGTAGTGCAGCAGGGCGGGATCGGTGGTGCGCAGCGCGGCGGCGACCGCGGCGTTGCCCTCGTGCCCGGCCGAGCCGATGGTGTAGAACCCCTGGCCCTGCTCGCGCAGCCAGCGGGCCGTGACGTCCAGCAGCCTGCTGCCGAGCTGGAACTCGAACAACTCCCGGCAGCGGGCGCCGGTCAGGGCCGTGCCCTCCCGTACGGGCAGACCGGGATCGCGCGGTGCCCCGGGGCGCAGGGCGGCCACGGCCTCGGTGAAACGGGTCTCAACAGTGTCGCGCGCCACAACCCGATTATGTCCTCATCGGGAGACGCCGTCCCGAACCTTCGCATCTTTGATGTCCCGAGGCCGGTCGACCGATTCCCACGACATGCTTTTATGGCAATTTGTCTTTTATCGCGAATTGTCACATTCGATGATTTGTCGCCGGGCATCCCGTCACCACCGGCAGGCGGGGTGGCGCGACGTCGCCCCGCCGCGTCCGACGAGGATGCCGGCGATCACCGGGACGACGGTCGCGGCGGCGAGGACCGGCGGGAACGGCACCGCGGGCGGGTGCCGGACGACCGCGATCGCCGGGCGGGCGCGCCGCCGCGGTCCCGCTGCCGGCCGCCGAAGGTCACGGGAGGAACTCGTGTCCCACCTGGAGGCCGGGGAGAGCGCCCGGTCGCGGAGCGGGTTCCGGGCACCGCCCGGCACGGGACCGGCGTCCGGCGCCTCTCCGGCGGCCCCCACGGAGTTAGCGGTTCCTAACCCTCGGGGGCGGCCAGCGCCGCGCGGGCCATGCCGCGCAGCAGGTCCGCCATCACCGCGGGAGGCAGTTCGCCGGCGCTGTGCGGGGTGGAGTTGAGCAGCCCGAAGACGGCGTGCGTGGCGGCGCGCAGCCCGGCCTGGGAGCGGCCGGGGTAGAGCTCGCTCAGCACGGTCACCCACTCCTCGACGTAGAGCCGCTGGAGCCTGCGGATCCGCCGGCGCGCCGGCTCGGGGACGTTGCCCAGTTCCCTGTCGTGCACCGTGATCAGCGCCGGATGGTTCAGCGCGAACTCGATCTGGCAGGCGAGCAGGGAGTCCAGCGCCTCGTCGGCGTCGGCGGCCTCGGTCACCCGGCGCGCTCCCGAGGTGTGCAGGCGTTCGCTGACGTCCAGCAGCATCTCCGCGAGCAGTGCCTCCTTGCCGCTGAAGTGCCGGTAGAGGGCGGGGCCGGAGGTGCCGACGGCGGCGCCGATGTCCTCGATCGAGACGCCGTGGAAGCCGCGCGCCGCGAACAGCCCGGCCGCGGCGTCGAGGATCTCCCCGCGCCGCGAGCCGCGGACGCGGGTGGGGGTCCGATCGGTCGTCATCTCTCGCATGGTAGACGGTAACGTTAATGATGACTAACATCGGCCGTGAAGGCGCCGGTCACCGGACCTCGGACGGGCGACCGGCGATCACGGCGACGACAGGGGCCACGGCGGCGGCCACGGCGGGGATCACGGCTACGGCGGACACGACGACGACACAGCGGCGACGAAGCCGGACGAGGGAGGCTCGGATGAGTGGCTGGCCGGTGCTGCGGAGCACCTGCGACCCGGGCGGTGAGGGCTTCAAGCGCAACGCCGAGGTCAACGAGCGCCTCGTGGCCGAGCTCAGGGAGCGCCTCGCCCTCGCGGCGCTCGGCGGCTCGGAGAAGGCGCGCGCCCGGCACGTCTCCCGCGGCAAGCTGCTGCCCCGCGACCGCGTCGACTCCCTGCTCGACCCCGGCTCGCGCTTCCTGGAGCTCTCCCAGCTCGCCGCGGGCGGGATGTACGGGGACCAGGCCCCCGCCGCCGGGATCATCACCGGCGTGGGCCGCGTCTCGGGCCGCGAGTGCGTGGTGGTCGCCAACGACGCCACCGTCAAGGGCGGCACCTACTACCCGATGACCGTCAAGAAGCACCTGCGGGCCCAGGAGGTCGCCCTCCACAACAACCTGCCGTGCGTCTACCTCGTCGACTCCGGCGGCGCCTTCCTGCCCCGCCAGGACGAGGTCTTCCCCGACCGCGAGCACTTCGGGCGGATCTTCTACAACCAGGCGACCATGTCGGCGCGCGGCATCCCGCAGATCGCCGCGGTCCTCGGCTCCTGCACCGCGGGCGGCGCCTACGTCCCGGCGATGAGCGACGAGGCGGTGATCGTCCGCAACCAGGGCACGATCTTCCTGGGCGGGCCGCCGCTGGTGAAGGCCGCCACCGGCGAGGAGGTCAGCGCCGAGGAACTGGGCGGCGGCGACCTGCACGCCCGGGTCAGCGGCGTCACCGACCACCTCGCCGACGACGACCGCCACGCGCTGCGGATCGTCCGCGACATCGTCTCCACCCTCGGGCCGCGCACCCCCTCCCCGTGGGAGCGCGCCGCGCCCGAGGAGCCCGCGCACGACCCCCGCGACCTGTACGGCATCGTCCCCGCCGACACCCGCACGCCCTACGACGTCCGCGAGGTCATCGCCCGCGTCGTCGACGGCAGCCGGTTCGGCGAGTTCAAGGCCGAGTACGGCAGCACGCTCGTCACCGGCTTCGCCCGCGTCCACGGCCACCCCGTCGGGATCGTCGCCAACAACGGCATCCTGTTCGCCGAGTCCGCCATGAAGGGCGCCCACTTCGTCGAGCTGTGCGACCGGCGCTCCGTCCCGTTGCTGTTCCTGCAGAACATCAGCGGGTTCATGGTCGGCAAGGCGTACGAGGCGGGCGGCATCGCCAAGCACGGCGCGAAGATGGTCACCGCCGTCGCCTGCGCCCGGGTGCCCAAGTTCACCGTGGTCGTCGGCGGCTCGTTCGGCGCCGGCAACTACGCGATGGCCGGGCGGGCCTACTCGCCCCGCTTCATGTGGATGTGGCCGAACGCGCGCATCTCGGTGATGGGCGGCGAGCAGGCCGCCAACGTGCTGTCCACCGTGGGCGACGCCGACCCCGACGCCATCCGCGCGCAGTACGAGGAGCAGGGCAACCCCTACTACTCCACCGCCCGGCTCTGGGACGACGGGGTCATCGACCCCCTCGACACCCGCACCGTCCTGGGCCTGGCCCTGTCCGCCTCGGCCAACGCCCCCCTCGACCCCGTCGGCTACGGCGTCTTCCGGATGTGACCGCGACCATGACCCACCCCTCGGACCCCTCGGAGCCTCGCCGGATGTTCGACACCGTGCTCGTCGCCAACCGCGGCGAGATCGCCCTGCGGATCACCCGCACCCTCAGGAAGCTGGGCATCCGCTCGGTCGCCGTGCACAGCGACGCCGACGCCGCGGCGCCGCACGTCCGCGAGGCCGACGTCGCGGTACGCCTGCCCGGCGGCTACCTCGACATCGACGCCATCCTCGCCGCCGCGGCCGCCACCGGGGCCCAGGCCGTCCACCCCGGCTACGGCTTCCTCGCCGAGAACGCCGGCTTCGCCCGGCGCTGCGCCGGGGCCGGGCTGGTCTTCGTCGGCCCGCCGCCGGAGGCGGTGGAGGCGATGGGCGACAAGATCCGGGCCAAGGCGACCGTCTCCGCCGCCGGCGTCCCGGTCGTGCCCGGCGGCGCCGAGCCCGACGACGACCTGGCCGAGGCCGCCGCCCGGGTCGGGTTCCCCGCCCTGATCAAGCCCTCGGCGGGCGGCGGCGGCAAGGGCATGGTGCTGGTCCGCTCCGCCGGCGAGCTGCCCGACGCGCTGGCCTCGGCCCGCCGTACGGCCGCTGCCGCGTTCGGCGACTCCACCCTGCTGATCGAGCGGTTCGTGGAGAACCCCCGGCACATCGAGATCCAGGTGATGGCCGACGCGCACGGCGGCGTCGTCCACCTGGGCGAGCGCGAGTGCAGCCTCCAGCGCCGCCACCAGAAGATCGTCGAGGAGGCGCCGTCCCCGCTGCTGGACGCCGAGGCCAGGGCCGCCATGGGCGCCGCCGCGGTCGAGGCCGCCCGGTCGGTCGGCTACACCGGCGCCGGGACGGTCGAGTTCATCGTCCAGGGCTCCACCGGCGACTACTACTTCATGGAGATGAACACCCGGCTGCAGGTCGAGCACCCTGTCACCGAGCTGGTCACCGGGCTGGACCTGGTCGAGCTCCAGCTCAGGGTCGCCGCGGGAGAGCCGCTCCCGATCACCCAGGACCGGGTCCAGCTCACCGGCCACGCCGTGGAGGCCCGCGTCTACGCCGAGGACCCCTCCCGGGGCTTCCTGCCGACCGGCGGCCGGGTGCTGGCGCTGCGCGAGCCGAGCGGCGTGCGCGTCGACTCCGGCCTGGTGGCCGGCGGCGTGGTCGGCAGCGACTACGACCCGATGCTGTCGAAGGTCATCGCCTGGGGCAGGGACCGGGCGAGCGCCCTGCGCAGGCTGGACGGGGCGCTCGCGGCCACGGCGGTGCTCGGGGTGCCCACCAACGTCGCCTTCCTGCGGGCGCTGCTCGGCCACCCCGCGGTGGTCGCCGGGGACCTGGACACCGGCCTCGTCGAACGGCACCTGGACGAGCTGATCCCCGCCGGGGGCGTCCCCGCCGACGTCCTGGCCGCCGCCGCGCTCCTGCTGCACCGCGAGCACGTCCCCGCGGCGCCGGCCGACCCGTGGGAGATCCCCGACGGCTGGCGGCTGGGCGAGGCGGCGTGGACCGTCCACCGGCTGGAGAGCCGCGACGGCGTCCACGAGCTCCGCGTCCGCGGCCTGCCCGGCACCGGGGCGGAGATCCGGCTGCCCGGCGGCGAGACGCCCGCCCCCGACGCGGGGTCCTCGGCCTCCGGCGCCGCCACCGGGGCCCCACGGCCCGGTGGCGAGGCAGGGCAGGTGACCGTACGGGCACGGCTGGACGACGCCGGGGAGGACGTGATCGTCACCGTCGGCGGGACCGCCAGGCGCTACGCCGCCGCCCTGGACGGCGACACGGTCTGGCTCGCCCGCGACGGCGACGCCTGGGCCCTCACCCGCCGCCACCTGGGTGACCCCGCCGACCGGGCGGGCGCGGGCGGCGCCGGGGACGGGCAGGTCCGCAGCCCCATGCCGGGCACCGTCCTGGTGGTCAAGGCCGGGCCGGGGGACCGGGTCGCCCAGGGACAGCCGCTGCTCATCGTGGAGGCGATGAAGATGGAGCACACCGTGACGGCGCCGATCGACGGGGTCGTGGACGAACTGCGGGTCCGCGCGGGCCAGGCGGTCGCCATGGACGCCGTGCTGGCCGTGGTCCGCGGGGAGGAGCCGTGACGCGCGAGCCGTACCCGGTCCGGGCGGAGGGGCTGCCCGAGCGGGTCACGATCCACGAGGTCGGGCCGCGCGACGGACTGCAGAACGAGGCCGCGATCGTCCCCGTCGAGGTCAAGGCCGAGTTCATCGCCCGGCTCGCCGCCGCCGGGCACCGCGTGATCGAGGCCACCAGCTTCGTGCACCCCAAATGGGTGCCCCAGCTCGCCGACGCCTCGGAGCTGCTGGAGAGGATGGAACGGGTGCCGGGCGTGCGCTACCCCGTGCTCGTGCCCAACGACCGCGGCCTCGACCGCGCCCTCGAACACGGCGTGGAGGAGATCGCGGTCTTCGCCAGCGCCACCGAGACGTTCGCGGCCAGGAACCTGAACCGGACCCTGGAGTCGCAGTTCGAGATGTTCGAGCCGGTCGTCGCGCGGGCCCTGGCGCACGGCCTGCGGGTCCGGGCGTACGTGTCGATGTGCTTCGGCGACCCGTGGGAGGGGCCCACCCCGATCGCCCAGGTCGTCTCCGTCGGGCGCAGGCTGCTCGACCTGGGCTGCTTCGAGCTCTCGCTCGGCGACACCGTCGGCGTCGGCACCCCGGGCCACGTCGCCGCGCTGATCGAGGCGTTCGGCGGCCCCTCCCGGCTCGCCGTGCACTTCCACGACACCTACGGCCAGGCGCTGGCCAACACCCTCGCCGCCCTGCGCGAGGGCGTGAGGGTGGTCGACGCCTCCACCGGAGGCATCGGCGGCTGCCCGTACGCCGAGAGCGCCACCGGCAACCTCGCCACCGAGGACCTGGTCTGGATGCTGCACGGCCTCGGCGTCGAGACCGGGCTGGACCTCGCGTCGCTGGTGGGGACCAGCACCTGGCTGGCCGCGAGGCTCGGCCGCCCCAGCCCCTCCCGGGTCGTCCAGGCCCTGGGCGGCACCCCGCCCGCCGGGCCGCGCGACCGGGCCACCACCCCGGTCCCGGGTCAGGGCACGACCGCGGACAACGTCAAGGAGTGACCATGCCGAAGCTGACCGAAGAGTACGAGGACCTGCGCAAGACCGTCGAGGCGTTCGCCCGCGACGTGGTGGCCCCGGTGATCGGGGACCTCTACGAGCGCGAGGAGTTCCCCTACGACATCGTGCGGCAGATGGGCGCGATGGGGCTGTTCGGGCTGCCGATCCCCGAGGAGCACGGCGGCATGGGCGGCGACTACTTCGCGCTCTGCCTGGTCCTGGAGGAGCTGGCCCGGGTCGACTCCAGCGTGGCGATCACCGTGGAGGCGGCGGTGTCGCTGGGCGCGATGCCGATCCACCGGTTCGGCACGCCCGAGCAGCGCGCCGAGTGGCTGCCGAAGCTGGCCTCCGGCGAGATGCTGGGCGCGTTCGGCCTCACCGAGCCGGGCGGCGGCTCCGACGTCCCCGGCGGAATGCGCACCACCGCCGTGCTGGACGGCGACGAGTGGGTCATCAACGGGTCGAAGGCGTTCATCACCAACTCCGGCACCGACATCACCGGTGTCATCGGCGTGGCCGCGATCACCGGCGAGCGGGCCGGGGGCAAGAAGGAGATCTCCACGATCCTGGTGCCGTCCGGCACGCCCGGCCTCACCGTCTCGAAGAAGTACTCCAAGGTGGGCTGGAACTGCTCCGACACCCGTGAGCTCTCCTTCACCGACTGCCGGGTCCCGGCGGGCAACCTGCTCGGCGAGCGCGGGCGCGGCTACGCGCAGTTCCTGCAGACCCTCGACGAGGGCCGCGTCGCCATCGCCGCCCTGTCCGTCGGCCTGGCCCAGGGCTGCGTGGACGAGTCGCTGCGCTACGTCCGCGAGCGCCAGGCGTTCGGCCACCCCATCGGCCACTACCAGGCCATCCAGTTCAAGATCGCCGACATGGAGGTCCGCACCCACACCGCCCGCCTGGCCTACCACCACGCGGCCGAGAAGATGCTCGCGGGCGAGCCGTTCAAGAAGGAGGCCGCCATCGCCAAGCTCGTCGCCGGCGACGCCGCCATGGACAACGCCCGCGACGCCACCCAGATCTTCGGCGGGTACGGGTTCATGAACGAGTACCCGGTCGGCCGCTTCTACCGGGACGCCAAGATCCTGGAGATCGGCGAGGGCACCAGCGAGGTCCAGCGCATGCTGATCGCCCGCCAGCTCGGCCTCGGGGACCTCTGAGCCGTACGAGGGCGGCGGTCCCATCCCCGTGAGAGGGACGGGGCCGCCGCCCGGGCGGCGCGTTCGGGACGATGACCGGTGCGGTGGGGGTGGGTCCAGGACGGTGCGCCCGGGGGTCGGGGACCAGGGGCGAGGGCCGGGGCCGGGCGTCAGTGCACGGGCACCGTCGCGGTGAAGGGGCGGCCCGCGACGGTGCCGGAGACGGCGATGTCGTCCCGGGCGCGGAACGCCTCCCACCTCAGCTCCAGGGCGTGCGACCCGCCGGCGCCGGTGACGGTCAGCCGGGCCGTGGCGTCCCCGCCGCCCAGGCGGGCCTCGCCGTCCACGGAGAGGCCGCCGGTGAACCGGACGTCCCGGAGCGTGATCGTGACCGCTCCGCCGGTCCCGCCACCCGTCCCGCCGGTCCCGTCGTCGAACGTCAGCAGGCCGCCGCGCAGGCCCGCCTCCGTGGTCTCCTGCCAGTACGGGGACCTGAGGGGATCGCGCCTGGCCGCCGCGTCGGCGACGGTGGCGAGAGCGGCCGCGACGACCCTCCGCTCCTCGCCGGTCAGGCCGGTGCCGCGGGCCGGCGGCACCTGTGCCACGGTCCGCGGGAAGGAACCCAGGGCGCGGTAGGTCGCCTCGTCGCATCCGGCCCCGCCGCCGGAGGCGTACGGGTCGGTGATGAAGGCGCGCATCGCGCCGCGGGCGCACGTGTTCACCGGCGTGCTCACGGTGGGACCGTGACCACCGGCACGGACCCGGGAGAAGACGGAGACCGGGAAGCGGCGGGTCACCGCGGCCGCCTCCCCTGTCGTCGTCCCGTCGAAGTCACCGCCCAGGGCCAGGACCGGCACCCGTGGGTACACCGCGCCCGGCGGCACGGGCGGGCTGCTGCGGGGGGTCGGCCAGCCGACGCAGATGTCCTGCATGCCGAAGATCGGCCGCTGCGAGGAGGACGCGCGGAGATCGGCGACGGTGAACGGGCTGAACGGGCGCTCGGTGTCGTAGTGGCGTTCCAGCCGGCGTCGCCGCTCGTCCGGCGTGGCCCCGCGCTCGAACGGGAAGGCGCTGTCGGCGCAGGTGTAGGAGATCAGGCCCGCCAGCTCCGCTCCGCGCAGCGGCGCCCTCGGGGCCGCGTCGATCACCCGCGCCAGCCGGCGCAGCGGCAGCGGGTCGCCGTCCAGGTACGCGGCGACGGCCGCGTTCAGCTCGCGGCCGACCATCGGCAGGTAGAGGTTGTTCGTCAGGTGCCCGAGTGACGGGAGTCGCAACCCCGGGTCGGGGTGCTCGCGCAGGTGCCGTACCAGCCTCGCGAGGGCGTCGGCGGGAGTGCCCGGCAGCCGCCGGCAGGCGCGCGAGGGGGCGCAGGCCACGTCGAGCAGGTGGGCGCCGCTGCGGATCGGCCTGGTCACGTAACCGTCCGGGTCCGTGGGGACGATGCTGTCGAGCATCACCGCCGACAGGCGGTCCGGGTGGCGGGTGGCGTACGCCTGGGCGAACAGGGTGCCGTAGGAGATGCCGTAGAACGTCACCTTCGGCACCCCCAGCGCCGCGCGGACGGCGTCCATGTCGGCGACGGCCTGGTCGGCGGTGAAGAACCGGACGCGCGGGCCCAGGTGCGCGGCACAGGCGCCGACGCTCTCCTGGCGTTCCAGGTCGAGTCCCGGGCAGAGCAGGGGACTGGATCTCCCCAGCCCGCGCGGCTCGACCACCAGGAGGTCGTGCCGGTCGAGCACCGGCCCGAGCGCCTCGGTCAGGGACGGCACCGCGGGAAGCGCCGGCGCCGGCCCGCCGGGATTGGCCAGTACGGTTCCGGCCGCGGGGCGGGAGACGTCCTTCCTGGGAAGCCAGGCGAACGCCACGGTGATCCGCTCCGACGCCGGATCGCTCCAGTCGAGGGGGACCCGTATCTCCCCGTCGCAGCGGGCCCTGGCGGAGGCGCACGGATGCCGGGAGCCGTTCGCGCCCCTGGGCGTCTCTCCGCCACCGTGCCGGCCTTCGGCGGGCACGGTGGCGGAGGACGTGTCATGGCCTCGGGCGGCGGCGTTCGGGGCGGTGAGGGGCGAGACGATGAGCGTCCCGCAGGTTCCCGTCGCGACGAGCGCCGCCGCGACCCGGCGTGTGATGGATCGCTGGTCCCTGTTCATGTCTCCAGGCTCGCCCGCGATCGGGCCCTTTGCCTCGTCGCGGGGAACGGTCTCCCGCCTGGGAGCGGGGTGCCGGCCGCTCTCCCGTCTGGGAGCACGGTCCCGGACGGGGCCGGGGGCACGGCCAGGGGCACGGCCGGGAGCGGGCCGGTGCCGGAAGCGGCCGGCGGGGCTCGCGAGAGGTGTGCGGAGAAGGTGGCGGGGTGGCGGGAAAGGTCAGCCGGTGGCGCCCGGGGTGACGAACCCCGCCTCGTAGGCGACGACCACGGCCTGGGCGCGGTCGCGGACGCCGAGCTTGGCGAACAGGCCGGTCACGTGGTTCTTCACGGTGGAGGCCGCCACGCCGAGCGTTTCGGCGATCTCGGGGTTCGACCGCCCGTGCGCGATGAGGACCAGCACCTCCCGCTCACGGCCGGTCAGACCGGCGAGCTCGGGTGGCATCGTCGCGGGCCGGGGCCGTGCGGACCGGACGAAGGTGCCGATCAGGCGGGTCAGCAACCGCGGGGCGACGACCGAGTCGCCGCGGTGCACCACCCGCACCCCCTCGATCAGTTCTTCGGGGGAGACGTCCTTGGGCAGGAAGCCCGAGGCTCCGGCGCGCAGGGCGTCGACGACGTGCTCGTCCAGGTCGAAGGTGCTCAGCGCGAGCACGCGCACGCCGGGCAGTTCGGCGGTGATCCGCCCGGTGGCGGTGACGCCGTCGGTCTCCGGCATGTGCAGGTCCATCAGCACCACGTCGGGGAGCAGGTCGCGGGCCAGGGCGAGGGCCTCGCCGCCGTCGCCCGCCTCACCCACCACGGAGAGGTCGTCCTGGCTGTTCAAGATCATCCGGAAGCCGGAGCGCACCACCGCGTGGTCGTCGACGACCAGAACCCTGATCATGTTCTTCCCCTCCTGTCCGGCCGGTTCTCGGCGTCCGGGGGCCGTCCGGCCGGACACCGGCCGGCGGATTCCGCCGGACCGCGCCCCCCGGGCTCGCCGCCGGATCGGGTCGCCCGGCCTCGCCGCCGGACCACGCCGTCAGGTCGTGTCGGAGAGCGTGACGGGCAACCGGGCGTGGATCCGGAATCCCCCCTCGGGCAGAGGTCCCGTCTCCAGCCGCCCACCGCAGAGTGCCACACGCTCGGCCATCCCGCCCAGCCCGAATCCACCCCTCGCGTGGCCTTCGTGTCTCCGGCCACCGGAGGGCGTGCCGGGCCCGTCGTCGACCACCTCGACCTCGACGGCCGAGGGCTCGTAGACGATCCTGACCCTCACCGGCGCGTTCCCGGCGTGCTTGCGCGCGTTGGTCAGCGACTCCTGAACGATCCGGTAGATCGCGTGGTCGACCACGGCGGGCAGACGGCCGAGCTCGCCGGTCACCTCCAGGGACACGGGCTGCTCCGCCTCGCGTGCCCGGCCGACCAGCGCGGGCAGGGCGGCCGCTCCGCGGGCGGGGAGGCGGGCCGGCGCGGGGGAGGTCTCCGCGCCGGCCGGATCGTTCACCTGGTCGGCACGGAGCACGCTCAGCAGCTGACGCATCTCCGCCAGGGCCTCGCGCCCGGCGCGCTCGGCGCTGAGCAGCGAGGTCTCGGCCCCGGCGGGGTCGTCGGCCATGGTCATACGCGCCGCTCCCAGCAGGACGTGCATCGTGCTGATGTTGTGGGCGACCACGTCGTGCAGTTCCCGGGAGATGTGACGGCGTTCCGCCCGCACGATCTCCTCGGCGCGTTCGGCCTCCCTTTTGAGGGCGGCCTCCCGGCGCAGCCGCACGAGCCTGCCCGCCCCGACGAGCAGCGGCGGGACGAGCAGTCCCACGGAGCCGGAATCCTGACGGCCGGCCGCCGTGGCGAGCTGGACGCCCGTCGCCACCGCCGGGTAGAACAACGCCACCGCCACGGCCGCGATCCAGGCGCGGCGGGCCTCACCGTGCCTGCCCGCCGCGTACAGGGCCAGCATCACCTGCAGGCCGTAGCCCTTCCAGCCCGTCGACACGACGATCACGCTGTCGCAGAGGGCGGTGACGGCCACGACGAGCCCCGGCCGGCTCCGCCGCCACAGCAGGGCCGCGGACGAGACGGTGAAGGACGTGAACAGCAGGACGGAGGACCCCTGCGCGGAGAACCTGCCTTGCATGAAGGTCACGAGGACGTACAGTGCCCAGACACCCAGCGCGAGGAGGACGTCCCCCACCCGCGAACGGTTCGCCGCCCACCACCCGTCTCCGAGCGCCCGGATCCTCACGACCGCCCCGGGGCGCGAACCCCGCCGGGCACGAGGGTCGCCTTCGTGAAGCCCCTCACCGCCGTTCCCTTTCGCGGGGACGTTCGATCCGAGGGGAGCCGGCCCGGTCCGCGGGGTGAGCCGACCCCGTGCCCGGCCGGTCCGGGACGGCGGTCCGGGACGGGGCGGGAGGCCTCGGAGGTTCGGTCAGACAGATCATGACTTCCTATGATCTCAGTGGAGGTGGTGTTCCGGCGAGCGCTCCGGAGGGAGATGTGAGGCACCCTCTTCCCGGACGGTTTCTCCCGCTCTTCCGGACATCTCCCCGCGTGGGCGGTGTCGTCCGGCCGATGTGCTGAAACTTTCATGGGGAGCGGCCGGTGTTCGCACAGGTCAAGGCGGCGGGGTGTGAGCGCGGGACGGCCGGGGCTGTGTGCGGAGGTGCCCGCGCACCTATGGTGGGAGCGCTCCCATACCCCCTCGAAGGAGCTCGATCCATGCCGAGAAGGTCAATCCTCGCCACGCTCTGCGCGGCCGTCGCGATCGTGTCGGGCGGCGCGGTCGCCGTCGCCACCGGCGCCTCAGCCGCGGACTCGCCTTTCTATGTAGACCCCGAGACCGGCGCCGCCAAGTGGGTCGCCGCCAACCCCGGCGACTCCAGGGCCGCTGTCATCCGCGACCGGATCGCCTCCGTCCCGCAGGCGCGCTGGTACACCACCACCAACACCTCCACGGTCCGCGGCCAGGTGTCGTCGTTCGTCGGGGCCGCGGCCGCCGCGGGCAAGATCCCGATCCTCGTCGTCTACAACATCCCCAACCGCGACTGCAGCGGCGCCAGCACCGGTGGTGCTCCCAACCACACGGCCTACCGGCAGTGGATCGACGAGGTCGCCGCCGGCCTCCAGGGGCGTCCGGCGTCGATCATCCTGGAGCCCGACGTGCTCCCGATCATGACCAACTGCATGAGCTCCTCCCAGCAGCAGGAGACCAACGCCTCCATGGCGTACGCGGGGAAGAAGCTGAAGGCCGGTTCCTCCGCGGCCAAGGTCTACTTCGACATCGGGCACTCGGGATGGCTCTCGCCCGGCGAGGCCGCCGCCCGGCTGAGGGCCGCGGACGTGGCCAACAGCGCGGACGGCATCTCCCTCAACGTCTCCAACTACCGGTCGAACTCCACCGAGATCCCGTACGCCAAGAACGTCATCGCCGCCACCGGCGTCTCCCGCCTGCGCGCGGTGATCGACACCAGCCGCAACGGCA